>JBQTJD010000504.1:0-4743 GCA_052387475.1 Anaerolineales bacterium
TCTATCATCAAGAAGGCAGCCAGCCGCCGCTGTACTATTGGCTGAGCGCCGCGCTGACGTTTTGGATGGACACCTCCGATTACGAGCTCGTCACGGTGCAGAACCCGCACTCGCGCCTCGGCATCCCCGGCGCCTCACACAACGTCAATCTCTATCGCCCGGCCCCACCCGATGCGACCGGCGCAACGGCTCAGGCTGTCAGCGTGCTCCGGTCGTTTTCGCGCGCGCTGAGTTGCGGCACGGTATTAGCGACCTTTGCGCTCGCGCGCCGTGTCTTCGCCGACAAACTGCGCCCGCTCTTGGCTGCCGCGCTCGTCGCCTTCAACCCGATGGCGCTGTTCATTAACGCAGCGGTGAACAACGATAATTTGCTGATGTTGCTCACCACAGCCTCGCTGCTGTTGATCGTAATGCTGGTGCAGTCGCACACGCGTCCTTCGACTTTAACACTCATCGGCCTCGGCGCGCTGTGCGGGCTGGCCGCGCTTACCAAACTCAGCGGCCTCGTGTTGTGGCCGGTGGCCGCGCTTGGGATTCTCGCCGAAGAGTGGAAGCATGTGCCGCGTGCTGAGCGCCAGCCACCATCCGCCATCCGCCATTTACCAACCATCATCGGTCGTGGTCTTCTCGTATTTGGCGTCGCCATGCTCGTGTGTGGATGGTGGTTTGTCCGCAACGTGCAACTGTACGGCGAGTTGCTTGGCCTCAACGCGATGGCGGCGATTGCCGGGCCGCGCAATGTTGGACTTGTCGAGTTACTCACGCAGGAATGGGCGAGCTTTTACCTTTCGTATTGGGGCATCTTCGGCGCGTTCAGCATCCGCGCCAGCGAGTGGGCCTATTGGTTTTTCAACATCATCACCGTCGCTTCAATCGTCGGCGGCGCTTGGCTGTTGTGGAAACAACGCGGCCGGCTCTCCACCGAAAGCCTTCTGCTTTCCGCCTTCTGCCTTCTGACGTTCGTGGGTGTGGTGCGCTGGACAATGCAGACCCCGGCCTCGCAGGGACGGCTGATGTTCGGCGCCATCGCGCCGCTGTCCATCGCGATGGCGGCTGCGCTGCTCGCACCGTTCACGCACAAAGCTGCCCGCGTGGTAACGGCCTCCCTCGGACTTGCGCTGGCCGGCGTCGCCCTCTACGTTCCCGTTGCGGATATCGCGCCGCGCTACCGACCTCCGCAACCAATCTCCGAATCACCATTGCCCGCTGACCTTCAGCCGGTGCGCGCGCAATTGGGCGACAGCCTCGAATTCATCGGCTACACGACGGATGATGAGGCGCGTCATCCCGGCGACTCGGTGCGAGTGACGTTGTACTGGCGCGTCGTTCAAAAAATGATGACTGACGACTCGTTGGCGCTGGTGCTCTTCGGGCGTGGCACGGAGAGCGTCGGGCAGTTGGATACGTGGCCGGGTGGGGGGCGGCTCCCAACCTCACACATGCAGCCCGGCGCGATTTACGCCGACACGTACGAATTGCCGATTGCCGAGTCTGCGACGGCGCCGACGCTGGTGCGATTGCGAGTTAGTCTGTGGCGTGACGCGCCCGACAATCGTTTGCCCTTCCGCGCCGCCGATGGTTCCGCGCTGGAGGCCGTGTCGCTCACGGTGGGCCGCGTTGTGCCCGCCCAACCGGAAACGCTGACGCCGCAGATTGCCGAAGGCTCGACATTTGAACACGGCCTCACGTTGCTTGGTATGGATGCAATTGACCGGCAGGGCCATTTCAATTTGTACTGGCAGGCGCGTGAACGTGTCCCCGCAAATTACACCCTGTTCATCCATTTGCTGGATGAGCAGGACAACAAAATCGTGCAGGCCGATGGTGAACCACTCAATGGAGATTGGCCCACCTCGGCGTGGGAGCCGGGTCAAACGTTCGTGGACTCGCGCCAGATTGAAATTCCCGAGACGCTCCCGCTTGGGGTCAACGTTATCAAGGTCGGCTGGTATGATGCGGACGGCGTACGCTTAGCCGCCTTTCAACCGAACGGTGAACGCTGGCCCGATGACGCGGTGATACTGAATGTTCGTCTTGAAGTCAAATCGCAATGAATCGTTTGCTTGAACTTTCGCGTGTCAACTCACGCACCTATCCGCTCGCGCTGGGTCTGATTCTCGCCGCCGTCGCGCTGGCGCTCGGCGCGTTGCTCGGTTTCGCCGGCCCGGTTATCACGGCCGGCGTCGTGTTCGGACTCATCGGCGCGGCGGTCGTGTTCAGCCACCTCGAGGTCGCCATCTGGGCGATGCTGGCCATCATCACCCTGCTTCCCTTCGGCAGTCTGCCGTTCAAGGTCGTATTTACACCAACCTTTCTCGATTTGGCGATACTGGCAGTGGTGTTTTTGTACGCCATTCAGTGGATGACGGGCGAGCGCCGTCGCTTGACCCTGACTCCCGCGCACACACCTATCGCGGTGTTTATGGGGCTGATGATTTTCAGCTTCGTCGTCGGTTATCCCAATGGTCCGCTCACCAGCAACCTCCTGCGCCAGTTCGCGGAGATGCTGCTCAGCATCGCCTTCGCGTTCATCCTCGTCGATTATCTTGACACACGCGCTAAATTGGCGCGGCTCGCCGGGCTGGTCATACTCGGCGGCGCGGCGCTCAGCCTCATCGGCATTGTGCTGTATGCGTTGCCCGATACTCTGGCCGAAAGCGCGCTCTCGGCGCTCCGTGTGTTTAATTATCCAGAGGGGGGCGTGTTGCGGTACATCGAAGATAACCCGGAGAACGCCGAGCGCGCCATCGCCACCGCCGTAGACCCGAATGCGCTGGGCGGCATGCTGGCGATGATTGGGGCGCTGGCCGCGCCGCAACTCCTGCTCCGCAAGCCGCTGCTCGGCAACCGCGTACTCACCTTCGCCGCGTTCGGCCTCATCACCACCTGTCTCATTCTCACCTTCTCGCGCGGAGCGATGGCGGCGCTGGTGGTAGGGTTGCTCCTCATTGCGGCGGCGCGCTATCGGCGCATGTTGATTGTGCTCGCATTCGGCGCGGCCCTCATCCTTGTGCTGCCGGTGACGCAGGACTATGTGGCGCGATTCGTCGCCGGCGCGCAGGGGCAAGACCTCGCCACGCAGATGCGGTTCGGTGAATACAAGGATGCTTTCATCCTCATTAATCGCTACCCCGTGCTGGGCGTCGGCTTCTCCGGCGCGCCCGAGATTGATATTTACCTGGGCGTGTCGAACGCTTATCTCCTCATCGCCTCGAAGATGGGGCTGGTGGGCTTGAGCGCTTTCCTGCTGGTGATCGCGGTCGTGTATGGATGGGCGGTACTGAAACGGAAGACGGTTTACACAGATGACTCGCTCACGGCGATTTGGCTCGGGCTGCTGGCCGGTCTGGCCGCCGCGCTCACGGTCGGACTCTTCGACCATTACTTTTTCAACCTCACCTTTCAAGCCGCCGGCACATTGTTTTGGATGTTTGTGGGTTTGAGTTTGGCAGCCACTCGGTTAGGAAACGAACGACAATAGCCCATGCGTTTCTGTTGTGCGCGGTTTTGTCTTTCTGTATAATCGCTGCGTAACGGGCAAACAGGAGAGAAACGGATGCAAATTGCAACTCAAGAGCAGGGCAATGTCGCCGTCGTCGCCGTCAATGGCCGCGTGGATAGCGCCACCGCTCCCGATTTGGAGAATGCGCTCAAGAAACTGGTGGAAACCGAGAAGACTCAGATCGTGCTGGACCTGGTGGATGTGGAATACATGTCCTCGGCCGGTTTGCGGGCGATGGTGTCCACCCTAAAATCGGTCAAGCGCGTGAATGGCGATTTGCGCGTGGCCAACCCCTCGCCGCGCGTGGATGAAGTGCTGCGGCTCGCCGGCCTGACGTCCATCTTCTCCATTTATCGCTCTCGCGACGAAGCCGTTCAAAGCTTCTAATCCGTTGCGGCCACCGTCCACTCCCTCGCCGCGTGGCCGCAATCGGGCGTGCTATTGATTCCCCATGGTTCGCACGCTCACCGTCCCGGGCCGCTACGACAGTCTCGAATCCACTTGCCGTTTTGTCGCCTCGGCTGCTGAGGCCGCCGGTCTGAGTGACCGCGACTCCGCGCACTGCCAGTTGGCGGTGGATGAGGCCTGCACCAACATCATCGAGCACGGCTACGGCGGCGAAGGGCGGGGTGATATTCGGTTGCGCTGCGATATTGAGCCGGATACGCTCACCATCACCATCCACGATGCGGCCAAATACTTCGACCCCAACGGCGTGCCGCACCCCAATCTGCAAGCGCCCCTCGATGAGATTCGGATTGGCGGGCTGGGCCTCTATTTCATGCGGAATGTAATGGACGCGGTGGAGTTCAGTTATGAAGACGGGGGCAACAAACTGGTGTTGGTAAAGAGGAAACAAGTAGCACGTGGCAAGTAGCAAGTCTTGCAAAAGCCACCTGTCACTTGCTTCCTGTCACTTTTGCCCGTTGTAAAAGTTGTACACCGCTTGCGCCAGTGAGATGACGATGCGGTTGGCTTCGGGGAAACCAATCGTTTGCGGGCGGTGCATGTAGATGACAAGCGCATAATCGCCGCCGGGCGTGAACACCAGCGCCGCGTCGGCGATATTCGTCAGCGGCACGGTATCCCAGCCGTGCTTGTGCGCGACGAAGCCGCCCGGCGATCCGCCGGCGATGAGCGAAGGCCCAAGTTTGTTCTGCGAAAAAAGGTCAATCATCAGTTGGCATTACTGCGGCGTGAATTCGCCGGGGAATGCGGCCGTCAGCGTCCCAACGACATTC
>JBQTJD010000505.1:0-2318 GCA_052387475.1 Anaerolineales bacterium
CGGAAGCCGCGCCGATATCACGGTGCCGGCGGATGGAGTCGCGCAGCGAGGCCTCCGCCGCCTCCCAATGCCCGGCCGGATACTCCAGCGCGCCGTCGAAGCAGCGGCCAAACGCCACGGCCCGTGGCGCGGTCATCCGCTGCGCCTGCTCGAGCGTGGTGCTCACGGCGCGCTTTACTTCATCGTAGCCTTTATCACCAGACAGGTGATACTCCCCCAGTCAGAGGTGAACGTCGAAGGCTTCGGTGACATCCAGACCGGAGCCGGCCAGCGAAGCGCGCTGCGCCTCGAAGCGCAGCCCATCCTGCCACTCGCCCAACGAGTGACAGGCCAGCGCCAGCATCTCGAACGCGCGCGCGATGGCCGCCGGCTCGTTCAGCCGCTCGGCTACGCCCAGGCTGTGCTGCGCGGCGTTGAAGGCTTCGTGATATTCGCCGCGATGCCAGTACACTTGCGCGGCGTTGTAGAGGACGTGAGCGTACTCGGCCGCGTCCTCTTGCTCATCCACCTCGGTGAGCGCAGCCTGCAAATGCTTCTCCACTCCAGTCGTGTCGCCGGCGGTGACCAGGGCCATCACCACGCCGCGATGCACACGCGCTCGATCGCGTTTGCGCGGCTGCCATTGCTCGTTGCCGGGCAGAGCCACGGCCTGTTCAAAACGATTCACCGCCTGCCGCGTGTTCGCCAGAATCGTGTGCCACCAGCCGAGCGACTCCAGCACCATCCAGCGCTGCGCGGCCTCCTGCATGCCGAGCGCCTCCATCAGCGCCAGCGCGCGCTCGAAGTAATCCACGCCGACTTCAAACGCATACACGCCCGCCGCCTTCTGCCCGGCCTGAATCAAGTACGGCAACGCGCGGTCGTGGCGGTCGCTTAAGTCGTAGTGAAAGGCCAGATCTTCCACGGAACGCACACCACCGGGCTGGCGCGCCTCAATGGCTTCGATAGTCTGGGCGGTCTGGCCGTGCAGGCGTGCGCGGCGCACGTGGTTGAGCGAGTCGTACAACTGGCGACGGAGGAGCGGATGACGAAAGCGGTAGCCGTGCTCAGTCTCGTCGAGCAGGCGGGCCGCCAGCGCGGCGTCCAACGCGGCGAGCGCCTTCCTTTCCGGCAGGTCGGCGGTCGCGCGCAACACATCGAAGCTCAACTCACGGCCAATCACCGCCGCCGCCGATAGGGTGACTTCGACCTCCGGGCCGAGGCGGGCGACGCGCTCGCGCAGCAGGCCGCTCAAGCCGGATGGCAGCGTCAGCAGGGGCGGACGGCCATTCGCCCCGATGAGATGCCACTGCCCGTCGCGCGTTTCCATCCGTCCTTCTTTCAGCAGTGCGCGCGCCATCTCCTGTACGTAGACTGGGGTGCCTTCGGTAAGTTCGTGGATGACGGCCACCAGCGCGGGCGACGGCTCACCGCCGAGTTCTTCCGCCAGCATGCGCGTCACCATCTCCACCGGCAGCGGCGCCAGGGCCAGCGTCTCGCTCAGGCGCTCGCGATACAGCGCATTCAGCAAATTCCCGTATGGCGTGGCCGCGAGCGCCACATCCGTGCGGCCGGTGGCGAGCAGAACCAGCGGCGCGGTGCGCGTGTGGCGAGCGAGGTAGTGGAAGAGGCGCAGACTGGCCTCGTCAGCGGCGTGCAGATCGTCGAGCATCACCACCACCGGCGCGGCCTGCCCAAGCGCGCTGAGGAAATCCGCCACAGCCTTGAACTGCGCCCAGCCCTCCTGTTGTGGATCACTGACCCCAAGACGCTTGAAGTGGAGGATGGGGTTGAGCGGCGCCACGCCCTCGGGCAGGCGCGGGGATTGGGAAAGGTAAGCGTCGAAGGCCTCGACAAAAGGCTGATAAGCCAACTGGCCCTCTTGCTCGTAGGCCGCCCCAAAGAGGGTCGTCATGCCGGCCGCGGCTGCGGCCCGCAGCACCTCGGACGCGAGGCGCGTTTTGCCCACGCCCGAGTCTCCAGCGATGACGATAGACTTGCCCTGCCCACGCCACGCGCTCCGCAACCACAGGCGCAGAGACTCCAGCTCTTGCCCACGTCCGACGAACAGTGTGGCGGTCTCAACGCTCGCGTCGCTTGGCGCTGATGGCGAAATCCCCGGCAGGATCATCGGCGGAGTAAGTTCGCCGCTGAGGATTTGCGCGTAGAGCGCAGCGGTCTCCGGTTCAGGCGGCACGTCCAGCTCGGCGGCCAGCGCCTCGGCGCAGGCTTGATACTGGCGCAGAGCGTCGTGGCGGCGGCCCGCCAGCGTATAGGTGCGCATCAACTCACGGTGTGCGGCTTCGTCGGCGCGGTCGCGTGCCAGCAACGGCGTCAGC
>JBQTJD010000506.1:0-8324 GCA_052387475.1 Anaerolineales bacterium
GGTAGGCTGCATCGCGCGGCAGGTGCTTCACCAAAAGGCGAAAAATTCTACGAACTGCGGCTGGCCCGCAGCGAGGTTAACGGTGGCAGGATCAGAGACCTTGAAGACGTCCACCAACTGCCGCGTGTCCTTGACCACCACCGCCGTCGGCGGCGCAGTTTGCGCGGGCTCGGCAGTCGGGGGCACGGTCAGCGCACCGGTTGGGGCTTCGACCGCAGTGGGAACTGGCTCTTGCGTGGGGGCGGTCTGCGCTACGGCTTGGGTCGGCAGCGCGGTCTGCAAAGCCGCTTGCTCCGGGGCGCTGCCACCCGAGAGGGCAGGCGTGGCGTCCGGCGCACAGGCGGCCAACAGCACACCGGCGAACAACAAAATCGTTATCGTCTTTCGCATGCTTTCGCCTCCTTTCGTGACGTGACTGTACCGTAAAAGTCTTACGGGAAGATGAAAAACTTTATACAGTTGAGGCGAAAGAAAACGCAAAGGCGCAAAGGCGCGAAGCCGCAAAGAAGCCCTTTGCGCCTTTGCGCTAAGCAGTTGCGGCTAATCTCCGGCTTCGGCCAAAGCAGGGGCGGGAGTTTCTGCGGCAAGGGGCGTTGTGCGCTCCGAGAGGTACACGCCGGCGAGGATGGCCGCGCCGCCCATCAACATGACCGGGGTGATGGACTCGTTGAGGATAACGGCCGCCACCGCCACTGCCGAAAGCGGCTCGATATTTTGGATGAGGGCCACACGCGAGGCGGCGATGTGTTTGAGCGCGTGCGTGTTGAGGAGATACGCGCCCGCCGTGCATACCAGGCTCGTGAACGCAATCGCCGCCCAGCCCGTCGGCGTCACCGTCGCCAGCTCACGCCAGCCCTGCTCGATCACAAATAGCGGCGCGATGAACAGCGCACCGAAGAAGAACATGCTCGCCGTCACCAGCATAGCCGGGCGCTGCGCCACAGCGCGTTTGCTGAGGATGGTCAGCAGCGCCCATACCACCGATGAGGCCAGAACGTACGCGTTGCCCGGCGCGCCGAAGTTGCCGTGCAGCACTCCGTGCAAATTCCCGTTCGTCGCTACCAGCACCGCGCCCAGCGTCGCCAGCACGATGCCGCCGATTTGCCAGACGCGCGGCTTCTCGCGCAAGGCGAACGCAGCCAGCGCCACGGTGAACGCCGGCGCGGTTGAGGCGAGGAAGGCAGCGACGCTGGCATCCGCCGTCTCCTGTCCGGTGACCTGCAGAAACTGTTGCAGCGCAATCCCCACGAAACCGACGGTCGCCAGCGCGGGCACATCGCGCCGGCGCAGTCGCTGCCACTCGCCGCGCCGCCAAGCCACCGCGCCTACAATCAACGCGCCCAGCGCAAAGCGCACCACAATCAACGTCACCGCTGAAACATCCTGCAACGCGATCTTGATCGAGATGAACGATACTCCCCACAACATGATGGCGATGACGGCTGCGATGAGGGCGCGTGTCTCGCGAGGAAGGTGAATGGATTTGGCGGTGCGGCTGGCGGCGGACATTGACTCTCCAAACGAAAACGCCTCGCCACACCCTGAGAGGGTATGGGAGGCGTCTTGGCCTTGCGTATTCGATTGGCCGCGATTATACCCGAGCCGAGCCGTTCACAGCCTATGAGATTTTTGAGCTATGACGTTCTCTCGCAAAGAAAACTTAGCGAACTTGGCGTGCTTGGCGAGAGCGACTTTCAAAAGCCCCACAGCCTTGTCCAGTCGGTACCGGTGAGGATGGAACAGGCGATGCCGACCCAGATGATGAAGAAGATAACGCCGCAGCCGAGGCCGGTGCACGAGCAGCCGCGCCCAAAGCCAAAGCGGTCTTGCAGCCAGTCGAAGATTTGGTTGAGTAGAAAGAGTTGCAGCAGGCCGGCGAGGCAGCCCGGTCGATCGTCGCGCATTGCGTCCTCCATGAGTGTCGCTCACAGGGTTGAGCGCGCTCACGCCAGTGAGCCCGTCACTCAACCATACGCGGGACGTCGGTCAGCGTTGCGGTTCCTCGGCTTTGAACCGAATCTCACCCGCTTCGTGGGGATAGAGCGGCGTGATGCGGGCGTAGAAATTTCGGATAACGTCTAGGTCGGCCTCGACCTCGCCGGAGAGTGTGATCGTCGGGCCGAGGCCACCCGCGCGCCGTTTGTAATCGAGATACCCCAACATTACCGGCACGTTCGCCGCCCGCGCGATGTGATAGAAGCCCGACTTCCAGTGGTCGGTGCGCTTGCGGGTGCCCTCCGGTGTAATCGCCAGCATCAGCCGCTGGCGCTGCTGGAAAATCTCCACCATTTGATCCACCGCGTTGAAGTTGGCGCGGCGGTTGATGGCGATGCCGCCCAGTCGGCGAACCAGCCAGCCGATGACCGGCCACTTCACTGCGTTGTCCTTCACCATGAAGCCGTACGGGAACTCCGCGAATAATCCGATGGCATGCGCGCAAATCAGCCCGATGACCATATCCCAATTACTGGTATGCGGATAAACGATGAGGATGAATTTGGGTATATCGGGCAAGCGACCCTCGACGCGCCAACCTATAAGCGGGAGGATGAACTTACCGAGCCATTGCAGCGGGCGGCGGGCCGGCCGGCGAATCGCAGTGGTATCGGGCATGGGCGCAAGTATAGCCGGTCGCTGCGGAGAGGCTACCCGATTAAACACAAACGCCCCGCGAACGATGCGGGGCATTCGTGTTGGTCGCACTCACAACGACAATTATTCTTTCACCGTCAGGCCAATGACAGCGCCCATCACCGCCCACGCGACGATTTCGTACACCGCATTGCCCAACGTATGCGGCCACGGCAAGTGAAACCAAATCGGGTCGCCGAGGCGGATGAAGACGGAGCCTATCAGCCCGGCCAGGAAGATCACGAGGAATTTCCTCGCGAAGGAGGCGGAGTGCGCGGCGCTCAGCCTAAGCAACCCGATGCCCAGCATTGAGACGACCAAGTATTGCAAAACGCCCAACAGGATTTTGCCGGGTGATTGTGGGTCAACGCCTTCTTTGATGTAACTCAACTGAAAGAATGGGCCAGTCTTGTGCTGTGCAACGAAGGCGGCCATGCTTTCCGGTGTGTTGCGCGGCCACGGGAAGAAGTAGGTTCCCGTCGTTGTACCGTTGGCTTCGAGCACGGCGACCACTTCGACATCCGCCGGCAGCTTGTTGAAGATGCCGAAGAACTCGTAGGCCCAACCCCAAAACACCGTCCCCCAAACCACCAACGCCACTGTGCTGAATAGCGCCGCGAGGGCACTTCGTCTGTTCATCGCGTTCACGTCGAAGCGAACAGCGCGTACTCGGTGAACGTCACCGGCGCGACGAGTTCAGGATAGAGCACATCGGTGAAGCGCCGCGTGTTCTCCGAGTTGGCATGCGTGTCGCGGGCGGCGGCCTCCGCGAAGATGAAGAAGTGCATGAAACTGTTCGCGTCGTCGGGCTGTTGTAGCGAGGTGTAGCGCATCGTCCCCGGCTCAGTGGCCTTGATGCCGTCGATGAACGCGCGGATCGCCTGCTCGCACTTCGCGCGCGACTCTGGCTCGACTTTGAAATGAGCAGTCATGAAGATGGGCATGCTGGTCTCCTATGCCAGTGCAGGTTTGAGTGTCTTCGACCCTGCGCCCGACCACACTGCGAAGCCCAGCCACCCATTTGCCAAGCCGAACATCGCGCCCACAATGGCGAAGACTATGGGTGAGAACACCGCTGCCAACCCGAACCATGCCGTCGCCACTACCAGCCACGCTGCGACGGGCGGCAACACGCCCGCCCGCGCGGTCGCGATCCCCAACAAGATGAAGCCCACGGTCACCAGCACCGCGCTGAACAGCACCATCAATCCCAGTGGCCCAGTGAAGAGCGGCCCGGTCGGTGCGATCAACTCAGGCGCGCGGGCGGTGAGCACCGGAACGATGAAGGTGTTGAGGAAGGCCGCGCCCGCCGTCAGCCCGTTGCCGATGAACGCCAGCACAAAGCCGATGAGGCCCATCCGCCCAACGCGTTCGCGCTGCACGGCGTACACCCCCACCTGCCCAAGCAGGCCGATGGCGAGGCCGAAATAGCCAAGTGTGTGTACAGCCACCCATCCACCACTTGTCACATCCGGCGCGATGAGGGCGTACAGTTGCTGCAGGATCAGCGACGCGCCGCCGATGATGGCGCACAAACCACTCCAACGGATCAAGTTTGAGTTTGACACGGCGTTCTCCTCAATTGCTAGGCCCAAGTGGAAGCAGCAAACTTATCATCGTGTCCGCTTGGGCAGAAGTTAACCCGCAAACATTTTTTGCATTGAACCGAGATAGTTGCTTTCCCAGCCTGAGCTAATCTGATCATAGGCAGGGTCGGGGACGCCCTCGTGTATCAATTCAACGACTGTTTCGGCCCCTTCAGCTATGAGGTTGAAGATGACGGTGGTCGGCATCTCCCAGGTTCCGGCATACCATTCCTGCACCAGTTTGTGGTTTGGCAAAACGAGCAAGTTCGAACCGTGGATGCCTCCACCAAACGTCGAAAACTTCGTGCCAGCCTTAGCCTCCATGGTCGCAGGAGCACCCGACCACTTCTGGATAATGTCGGGCGTGGTTAGCGCCTGAAAGACTTGCTCCGGCGTGGCCTTCATGCGATAGGTCTGGTTAATGAGTTTCATGGCGTCTCCTATGAGTGAAGCGTGTTGAAGTATCAACCGTGCTGTTTATCTAACGTTGCCAACGGATCAGGGCCGGGGTTGCGGCCTTCGGCCACAGCGTGCAAGCGGGCGAGATAGTGATCCCACCCCTGCGCGTGAAGCTGGTATTGCTCTCTCGTCGGCAAGCCGTGATGCTTCAGGCGGACGATAGTTCCATTGCCATCCGCAGTCAGCGAAATTTCCACCGTGCTCGCGCCGGGCTTTAGCACACTGTCTTCGCCCTCCCAACCCCACGTGAACACAATCCGGTGATACGGAATCACTTCGAGGTATTCACCCCTGACCACATCGCGGCCGTTGACGTTTACACAATACATTCCATGGAGGCGGGGCTCCAGCGTCGCGTTCAATCCTTTCCACTGGATCATCTTCGCCGAATCAGTGAAGAACGCGAATATCGTCTCAGGTCGCGCGGCGATCCAGATTTCACGTTCGAGTACGTCGAGAGTCTGATTTGGCAAGTTTCTTTGTCCTTCGCTCCTCAGCCTCAACCGCTTGTTTGAGTTGACGCAGGCTGTCGCCCCAGAATTGATCGAGAAAACTCTGCACTTCTGCCAGCTTCTCGGGGCGTGCGCGATACAACCGTTTGGTGCCGTCACGACGCACACTCACCAACTCAGACTCCAGGAGCACTTTCAAATGCTGCGAAATCGCTGGGCCGGAGATAGCGAAATTAGCGGCAATTTCCCCCGCGGTCAACTCACGCTCCTGAATTAACCGCAAGATGTCACGGCGGTTTGAGGCAGCCAGAGCATATAAAACGGCGTCCATAGAACGGATGCTCTTTATTTTATCGATTACTTATATAAGTGTCAACTTAAATTATCAGGGGTACGCCAAGCTTTAGAACAAGCGCCTTTGTGAGTCAGCAGCGAGGGGCAACGGCTCGCCGGCGGCGAATTTGTGCGCCCAACGGGTGGTTTCCGGCAAACGATAACCGGCCAGACAGTGACGGACAAACTCGAGCGCGTGCGGCAGGTCAATGAGGTGGCCGGGCGAGATGTACAGTGGCTTGCTGCGCGCCCGCGTCCGCAGCACCGCGCCGATGATGCGTGAATGATCACGGTTGTCGTGCAAGTCAGTGATGTCTCCGGGTTCCGGCCCTGGCTCGCGATTGTGGCCGTACAGCCGCGATTTCGCCACGCCGATGGTGGGCCGCTGCAACCACAAACCCATGTGTGCGGCAATGCCCATACTACGTGGGTGGGCAATGCCCTGCCCATCAAACATCACCACATCCGGTTTAGTGGACAGCTTGTCCCAGGCGGCCAGCACCGCCGGCCCTTCGCGAAACGCCAGCAGGCCGGGGATGTACGGAAACACGAGCGGCGCATCGGCAGTCACGCCAGCGAGAGGTTGCAGGTCGGAGTAACGCAGCACGACGATGGCGGCGTGCGCTTTTTCACCGGCGAGGCTCATATCCACGCCCGCGACTGCATTCACCACGCGCCCATCCCACTCCAACACCAGCCGCTCACGCAGAGCGGCCTGCACTCGTACCGCTTCATCCGGGCTGAGATTCCACGCATGCAATGGTTCCATCGTGCTCTCAAATTAACAGACTCGTAGAATCTCGTCAACGGCCTTGTCCGTTGGCTGAACTCGGCCTATGCTGGTGTGATGCGCAAGTGGCTGATCCTCATTCTTTTTCTCAGTGCGTGCGGAACCACATCCACGCCCGCCGTTCCCGTGACAGTTACATCCTTACCAACGTCCGTGTCTACGCCGACAGCGACCAGCGCTCCCGCGCCTTCACCCACCCCTTCGGAGGGGCGCTGGGAAGTTGCCCATTCACTTCAATCCCCCGCACGCTCCGAAATGCCGGCGGTCGTCATCGATGGGTTGATTTACGTGCCCGGCGGGTTGGGCGGTGACACAAGTTTTCAGGTTTACGATCCTGCGCAAGATGCGTGGTCCGATCTGGCGCCCTTGCCTATCGGCCTGCATCACCTCATGGCCGCCGTGCATGAGGGCAAGGTGTATGTGTTTGGCGGCGGCGCGCAGGGCACCTGGTCAGCCAACAATGGAGTCTTCGCGTACGATTTGCAATCGAATGAGTGGGCGCAGCAGGCCTTGATGCCGGAGCCGCGCCTCGGCGGGGCCGCGGTCGTGCTGAACGATCTCATCTACATCGTGGGCGGCGTCGGCGGCAGCAACGCGCTGTTGGAATACGATCCGCGTGCGGACTCATGGCGCGTGCTTGCCGCAATGAATGAGGGACGCGATCATGTGGCCGCCGTTGCGCTGGAGGGGGAGATTTACGCGCTCGGAGGCCGCTGGCCGGAGATCGGGGAGCTCAAGTCTGTCGAAATCTACGATCCGGCCACTGACTCTTGGCGCGCCGGCCCATCACTCCTGCAAGCCCGCGCCGGGTTCAACGCCGGTGTGCTCGCCGGCCGCATCATCGTTGCGGGCGGCGAGATCATCATGACCGGCAACGACACGCTGACCTCGGTCGAATTATTCGACCCGCAGGCTCAAACATGGTCATTCGGCCCGGCACTCCCACATCCGATTCATGGTGTTGCCGCTGCCGTTGCTGATGAGCGATTCTATTTGCTGGGTGGCTCCTCAAAAGCCGCGGCTGCGGTGAATGAGGGACGGGTGATGGTGTATCGTCCGTAAAACAAAAGGGATGCGCCAGGGCAATGCAAACACACACTCTATCCCTGCTCCGACAGATGCTTGGCCCGGAGGCCGAGTTCCGCGACGGACAATGGCAAGCTATAGAAACCGTTGCCGTGAAACGCGGGCGGGCACTGGTGGTTCAACGTACAGGCTGGGGCAAAAGTCTGGTGTATTTCCTCGCCACCCGCCTACTGCGTGAGCAAGGCAGCGGCCCCACGCTCCTCATCAGTCCGTTACTCTCGTTAATGCGCAATCAAATTGCAATGGCCGGGCGCATCGGCGTGCGCGCGTTCACCATCAATAGTTCAAATCGCACTGAATGGGACGCAGCCGAGGCGGCTTTGATTTCCAATGCCTGCGACATCCTGTTGATCTCGCCGGAACGCCTCAGTAACGAGCGGTTTCACAAGGCCACCCTCCCCAATATGGCCGGGCGCGTGGGGCTATTCGTAGTGGACGAGGCCCATTGCATTTCCGATTGGGGCCATGACTTCCGCCCCGATTATCGCCGCATCGTCCGCGTTCTGAATCGCCTTCCGAAGGGCATCCCTGTTCTGAGCACAACCGCAACTGCTAATGACCGTGTAATCGCCGATATCCAGGCCCAGCTTGGTCAGACGTTAGACGTGTTTCGCGGACCTCTGGCACGCGCCTCATTGAGATTGCAAAACATTCAATTGGCTGACCAGAGTCAACGCTTGGCGTGGTTGGCCGAAAACCTGCCACACCTACCGGGTAGCGGCATTGTATATTGCCTCACCGTCGCCGACACACAACGCGTCGCTCAATGGCTCCAGTACAAAGGTATCCAGGCTCAGGCTTACCACGCCGGTGATGATGCCAGGCTTGATCGTGAGGCACTTGAGCAAGCTTTGCTCAACAATGAATTGAAGGCCCTTGTTGCCACCGTGGCGCTTGGTATGGGGTTCGACAAACCTGACCTGGGCTTCGTCGTTCACTTCCAAAGACCTGGCTCAGTCATCGCCTACTATCAACAGGTGGGACGGG
>JBQTJD010000507.1:0-7202 GCA_052387475.1 Anaerolineales bacterium
ACTGGGTGCGATATTCACGCCAGTACATCAAGGTGAGCAACAACTGGTCGGCCCGGCTCAGGGTGCAGGGCCGACCAAACTCGCGCAGGTGTTGCTCAACCGCCGCCAACATTTGCTGGAAGACTTCCGGGCGAACACCCGTCAGTCGTTTGAAGTCCGCCGGTCTGTGATGCCGGAGGTTGTCATAGTGCATCCCGCAAGTATCACATACTTATGCAAGAGGTCTAATCTATTTCCGCGGGAAGATGTGACGAGCGTTGCCCTTAGCCCGGATGGAACACAGATGGCGATCGGTACCGCGCCAGGGTTGGTGCGGATTTGGCCCCTCAACGAACCACAGCCGCGCTTCATCCTGCGCGGACATCAGGTGAACGTGCGGGATGTGATTTGGTCACCCGATGGCCGCACTCTGTACTCCGCTGGCGGCAACACAGTGCGCGCGCGGGATGCTGCCAGCGGCCAACCGTTGCGCGTGATTGACGGTTTCGGCGCCTCGGCCAATCTCGTTGCATGGTCGCCCGATGGCCGCCAGATCATCACGCAAACGGGCAATCAGGTCGCCAGCACCGACGTGAGCACCGGCATGCCGGTAAGTGCGGGTTTCATGGGCAAAGACACCCTGAGTTACGGTCGCCGCACCGAGTGGCGGCGGGCCACCGACCTCACCGCCAGCCCCACCGGCACGCAAATCGCCGTGGCGGATACCACTGGCATTTCACTCTTCGATGCAACCACGCTTCAGGAAACGCTGCGCTTGCCCACCGGCTATCAGGTTGTGACGGCCATCTTCAGCCCCGATGGACGTTATCTTGCTTCTGCCGGCAACAGCCCCTTTGTCGTCGTGTGGGATACGACGACCGGCAACCCCGTCCACGCCTTGCTCGGCTCGGAGCGCAATTATTGGAATTTGGCCTTGGCATTCAGCGATGGCGGCCGCACGTTGTTTGCATTGGAAGCCACCGGCAAACTGCGCACGTGGGATATCCAAGCCGAAATCTCGACGGTGGTGGACACGCCCATACCGGCCTTCATGCGCGGCTACTATTACGATCCCGCCATTCACCCGAACACGGGACGCGTGGCGACTGAGCGCCCGGATGGCATCGATGTCGCGCGCCTCTCCGATGGACAAAAGGTCTTCAGCCTGCCGGCCGCTCGCCCGTTGGCTATCACGATCAATGCGTCGGGGACACGCGTGGCCGCCATCGTCGGCAATGGCGTGAAAGTGTGGAGTCTTGACAGCGGCGCACTGCTCGCCGAGTACACCGGCCATGCCTCGCGCATCACCGATATTGCCTTCAACCCGGACGGCTCATCCATCGCAAGTAGCAGTTGGGACGGCACAGTAAAGATTTGGCCAGTGCCGTAAGTCCCTTCCCCAACCCCTCCCCCGTCGCGGTGCATGCCTCACATGCTAAACAGCGCGACAGGGAGGTCTTCTCATTTCCATGCACGTCGGCATCCGCTCAATCCGTTGTGAAAGTTACGCCGCAGTTACCAAAACTGTGACTGACCCGTAACCCCGCTCAGAACTGGCGGTGAAGGCGGCCTCTTAGATTGATTGCATCAATCAATCGGAGGCCGCAATGTTTCAGCGCATTCTCAGTTCCCTCTACTTCTTCATCCTGTTCTTCCTTTTCATCATCGCCATCATTATTTTGATCGTGACCACGTCCAATCCGGCGGCGACGCCATTTGCGGAGGCGGCCACCGGACGGCTGGCGGTTTCAAGATTACCAATGGCGAACGAAGTGGAAGCCGCTGCCCCCACGCAACCGGTCGTCAAACGGGAGACGACTTCCCGCGCGGTCGAGTGGCCCGTGGCTAGCGAGTTCATCCCCGAGCGCCCGTTCGTCATCCATGCCGACCGAGTCGCCGTGATCGAGTATCACTACTCCACGTTTGCGATGGGCGAAGAAGTGACGATGACGCCGGAGTGGTGGCAGAGCCAGATGCAGTGGCTGGCCGATGACGGTTACACGACGCTGACCTCCGAGCAGTTTGTGGATTTCGTGTCCGGACGCTATCAACCGCTGGCGAAAAGCGTGGTGCTGCGGTTCGATGTCGGTGAGTCGAAGTTCGATGACTATAGCACCGTCGTCATCCCCACGCTGCGCCGGCATAACTTTCACGGGCTATTCTTCGTGCTGGCGAGCAAAGTGGACGAGGAATGCGACGGCGTGACGGCATGTTGGTCCAGCCTGCAACAATGGCAGCGCGAGGGGTTGATCTCTGTGGAGTCGCACACACTCTATCACCAGGATTACACGACGCTAACGCCCGAACAGATTTACATGGATGCCGGCCGCTCGAAGGCCCTCATCGAGCAGCACATCGGCCAGCCGGTGCGCGGGCTGTGTTATCCGTTCGATGCCGTGAGTGTGACCGCGTTCGACATCCTCAAAGACCTCAGCTATGAGTTCGCGGTGGGCGGCTACACGCGCAACGACCGCAGCGTAAACTTCGGCGACGCTGAGCCATTCAACTTGCCGAGCTACTATCCGTACTCAAGCGCCGCGATCTATCCGAAGCTGAGCAGCGGCGGCCGGACGTTTGAGGTGATAGTGTCTGAAGCCGTACAGTAGGCGGCTTACTGCCTTCTGCTTTCTGTATAATCCCTGCTATGACGCTCAAAATCCTGATCGCGGACGACAACCCCAACATTATCTCGTTCGTGCAGCCGGCGCTTGAGCGCGAAGGCTACACCGTCGTCGCGGCGGCGGATGGCGCGGAGGCGTTGTACAAATGGGAGAGTGAGCATCCGGCCCTCATCATCCTCGACATCGAGATGCCAGACCCGAACGGGCTGGCCGTGTGCCGCAAGATCCGCGAGGCGGGCGACCCGCTGCCCATCATTTTCCTGACCGTACGCGACAGCGTCAGCGACCTCGAAGTCGGCTTCAGCCTCGGCGCGAGCGATTACATCGCCAAGCCCTTTGACGTGCGCGAGTTGCTGGCGCGAGTGAAAGCGCGGCTGCCCAAGCCGTTGCAGGAATTCGGCGGCTACTTGCGCATCGACTCGGTGCGCCGCGTGGTGGCCGTGCAAGCTGCCACGGGATGGAAAGCGGTTGATCTGACCCCGCGCGAGTTTGATCTGCTGAACTACCTCGTGACGAACGCGGGCCGACCCATCGGTCGCACGGCGCTGCTCGAAGCCGTGTTCGACATCCCGGGCGATAGCGACATCGAGACGAAGACGCTCGAAAAACATGTGTGGTCGCTGCGCCAAAAACTTGAGCCTGACCCGAGGGAGCCGCGCTTCATCGTGAATGTGCGCGGGGTGGGGTACAAGTTCGAAAATGAAAAATGAGCAATGCAAAATGAAAAGGGGTCATGCCTTTTCATTTTTCATTTTGCATTTTGCACTCCATGAATGACCTCATTGTTTATTTCGGCCTCCCCGAACTCGCCACGCTGCTGATCGTGTTGATCGGCGCGACGGCGGGCGTGTTGCTATGGCGGCACCGGCGGCAGACGCGCGGCCAGCGGCAACGGCTGGTGGACAGCCTGCCGTATCCGGTCCTGGTCTTCAGCGGTGAGCGGCTCGCTCTCGGCAACGCCGCCGCCGATGAGTGGCGCGACAATCTTGAATTGAAAGGCGTCGTGGCGGATTCGCGCCGTACGGGGCAGAACATCGTCCGCACCATCCCGGCGGTGGAAGGGCAAGCGTATCAAGTGCGCGCGGTGCGGCTTTCCGACTCAGAGACACTGGTGCTGCTCGAAGATATGGCCGTCGCGCAACGCCAGCAGGCCTTCTATCGCAACTTCATCCAAAACGTCAGCCATGAACTCAAAACGCCGCTGACCGTGATTCAAGGCCACACGGCCAAGCTCGGTGATTCGCCCAATGATCGCGAAGGTTTTCAGGCCTCGCGCCGCATCATCACCGATGAAGCCAAACGACTGACCCAACTCGTGGACAACTTGCTCACCCTCACCCGCCTCGAGTCGCCGTCGTTCGTGTTGGAGAAATCCAGCGTGAACGTCGCGGGCCTGCTTGAGGAAGTGGTGCTGCATGTGAGCGATCTGGCCGAGGAGCGCGGGCTGGCGCTGAACCTGACGCTGGCCCCTGGTCTGCCGCGCGTGAGCGCTGACCGCGCGCGGTCCAAGCAAGTATTGCTCAACTTAGTGGACAACGCGCTGAAGTACACGCCCGCCGGCGGCACGGTGACGATTGGCGCGAGCGCGAGCGATGGCCGCTTGAGCTGCTCGGTGCGCGATACGGGCGAGGGCATCCCGGCCGATGATTTGCCGTACATTTTCGAGAAGCTGTATCGCGCCCGCCGCGCGAAGGGCCGCCCGGTCGAAGGCTCCGGCCTCGGCCTGACGATTGCGCAGCAAATCATCCGCGCGCACGGCGGCGAGATTACAGTGGAGTCCGAGTTGGGCAAGGGCACGACATTCACGATTGCGTTACCAGTTGGGAGTGAACAGTAAACTGTTTACTGTTCACCGATTACGGCTCCTCACTGCATGACCCGTTATCTCACCCTCCTCCACACACGCCCGCAGTTTCGCCAGTTGTGGCTGGCGCAGCTCATCAGCCTGGCCGGCGATTGGTTCAATGCGATTGCCCTCGTCATCATCATCAACCGATACGCGGACTCGAATCTGGCGGTGGGCGGGCTATTTCTCGCGCGGGCGCTGCCGCCCTTTCTCGCCGGGCCGTTTGCGGGCGTGGTCGCCGATCGGTTTCCGCGCCGCCTCGTCCTCATCACCACCGACCTGTTGCGGGCGTTGATTGTGCTCGGCTTTTTGTTCGTTACCAGCGCCGACCGGGTGTGGTTGATCTATGTGTTGTCGGTGGCCCAATTCGTCGTCTCCGCGTTTTTCGAGCCGGCGCGTAGCGCGTTGTTGCCCAGCCTCGTTGAACAAGATGAACTGCTGACGGCCAACACGCTGGCGAGCACCACGTGGTCGGTGATGGCGGCGCTCGGTTCCGCGCTCGGCGGCGTGACGGCGGCAGTGTTCGGCCCACGGATAGCGCTGGTGATCGATGCGCTGAGCTTTGTCGCCTCGGCCTTGCTCGTGTGGCGCATCGTCGTCCCCGCACCCGTTGTGGCAGCGCATGCGCCAGCCAGCGGTTGGAGCGATTTCGTGGCCGGGCTGAATTACATTCGCGAACGCGCCGATGTAGGCGCATTGACGCTGGTGAAGGCGTTGGGGCAGGTGGGCAGCGTGGATGTGGTGGTCGCGGCGTACGCTCGCAACGTCTTTGTAGTGGGGCAAGACGGCGCGACGACGCTCGGGTTGATGTTCGCGTTCTTCGGTCTCGGTGCGATCCTCGGCCCGCTGGTCGGCAATCTGTTTCACGACAACAGCCCGCGCCAGTTGCAGCGGGCCATCCTCGCCGGCTACGGCGTGATTGCGCTGAGTTGGTGGCTGATCGGCGCGGCCCCGGCGCTGGAGTGGGCGCTGGCGGGCTGTGTGCTGCGCGGCATGGGCGGCTCGCTCAACTGGACGTACAGTGATGTGCTCTTGCAAACCAAAGTGCCCAACCAATTTCTCGGGCGCGTGTTTGCCTTTGACTTCGGGACGTTCACCCTGGCGTATGCGATCTCGATCTGGCTGACGAGCGTGGCGCTGGATAGCGCGCTGCTCGATGTGCGAGCATTGGTGTTGTGGCTGGCGGCGCTCAGCGTGGGGCCGGTCATCGTGTGGTTCGCGGCCACTCGCTTCATTGAGCATGATGAGGTGATCGTTGCGGGAAGCGACTCGCATCAATACCCCGAAAGCTAATCTGACACCCTGAGCGCATCCGCGTTGCTTCAGCGTCATCCGACTCTAATCGCGCGAATGGTCCCTTTGGATGGAAGAGGCTCTTCGCGGGCGTTCGTGTAGTTCGTACGCCGCTCAGAGCGACATGCAACCTTGTTGTCATATGCAACGATCGCATTTCTTTTTTCTCTCGTTCGCTCTCTCCACCTTCGCCTGCACGTTCGGTGTGGCCCCGGCGAGCGAATTCGCGGCGTCCCCCCTGCGTGTGGGCATTGCGCCGGCCAGTGCACTGACACCCGAAACGCTCGCACCGACAACAGCCCCCAACCGCGCCGCGACGCCCGCGCCAACGGCATCCGCCACAAACACGCTCCCCCCTGTTCCCCAACCCACTCGCTCACCCACGCCATCAGCCTCAGCTACATCCGCACTGCCATCATCCACCCCTCTCGGCGGCTCAAACAGCATCGCCTTTCACTCCGGCCCGGTGGAGGGCGAGAAGTTCATCCAGGTGCTCGATGGCTCGACTGTGATTTCGCTGACCGCCGGCATCAGCCCGGCGTGGTCGCCCGACGGCGCGCGGTTGGCATACGTCGCGCCCATCAACGGCCTGCTCGACATCTTCGTGATGAGCGCCGACGGCTCGGGACAGATCAACCTCACGCAGTCGAACCGCAACGACGATGCGCCCGCCTGGACGCCGGACGGCGAGTCGCTGGTGTTCGCGTCGGATCGCGACGGGAATTTTGAACTGTACCTGATGCGGGCCGATGGCTCGGACATGGTGCGGCTGACGAACACGCCGCTGGTGCAGGAGGGGCAACCGGCTGTCTCGCCGGCTGGGAACCGCATCGCGTTCGCCGCGTTGAGCGAGGGCGTGACGAAGTTATGGGTGATAAAGCTCGACGGCAGCGACGCGCAGCCACTGACCGAGGGCGTAGGGCAGGACAAGTTCCCGGCGTGGAAACCCGATGGCGCGACGCTGGCCTTTGCCTCCGACCGCAGCGGCAACTTTGAAATTTACGAACTGACCCTGGCGACGAGGGAAGTGAAGCGGTTGACGGACAGCCGCGCGCAGAACGGCTCGCCGCAATATTCGCCGGATGGGCAGTATTTGCTGTTCGACTCGAACCGTGATGGGAACTACGATGTGTACCGGCTCACCCTCAGCACCGGCGGGCTGACGCAACTGACGCGCGGCGAGCGGCCATCCTTCAACGGCGACCCGAGTTGGCGGCCGTAGGGATTGAATCACCAAGCACACAATGATCACAAAGACCGCACGAAGGTTTGCTTAGCGCGTTTGGTGTTCACGGTTGACGGAAACACTGACATGCATAAACTCTCGCTCTATAAGCGGTAGTGTCCCTGTAACGGGTACAAAGCGAAAAAGCGCTTAGCACAGGTAATTGGGCGGCACACGAAAGCTGAGTAGCTCGTCCATCGTCCAGACATGATCGGTCAATCCAGCCGCCATGGCTGGC
>JBQTJD010000508.1:0-3428 GCA_052387475.1 Anaerolineales bacterium
AGTTGCACGCCACCGATGTCGCTCTTGTGCGCCTGGCCCTCGGCGGTCTTAAGCGCCACTGGATAGCCAATGGTCTCAGCAGCTTGTAAGGCTTCTTCTAACGTGTGCGCAAGTTTGCGCTCGGCGACCGGAATGCCGTAAGCGCGCAGGATTTCGCCGCTTGTGAATTCATCCAGCGGGGCGCTCGCACTTTGCAGCACTTGGCGGAAGTGTTCGGCCTCGGGCGCATGGTCGTTCGCTCCACGCTCCACACTCCACTCTTTCCGTTCCCGCTGAAACTCTGCGTAGCCCACAAGGTGTTTGATGGCGCGCACGCCGGTCTCGGTGCCCATGAGCACCGGAATGCCAGCCTCGCGCAAACGCTGGCTGTGTCGCTCGCTGACGGAGGCCGAGAGGTTGGAGAGAAAGATCAACGGCTTGGTCAGTTTGGGCTGAAGCGCCAGGGCCACTTCGGGATAGGTCAGCCAGTCATCGTCCGAGGGATACAGATCAACGGCAAAGACGGTCAGACCGGTGAGCGGGTCGGCGTCGAGCGCGAGGATGCAATCGTGAAAGATGCGCTGATAGTCGTTGCCCGTGCCCCAGGCATCGACCGGGTTGATGGGGGCCAGCCCCGGATCAAGCGCCGCTGCCAAGCGCTCGGTGGTCTCCGCGCCGATGGGCGCAAAGGCCACGCCCTCCGCTTGCGCCAGATCCATCAGCAAACCGCGCTCCCCGCCCGAGTCATGAATCGACGCGATGAAGCGCGTGGGCGGGCGCAGACGAGCCGCGAACAACTCCAGCGTGTCCAGCATTTCATCCAATGCGCGCACGCGCTGCACGCCGTAATGCGCGAAGAGCGCCTCATAAGCGGCATCCTGCCCGGCCAGCGCGCCACTGTGCGCGAGCGCGAGTTGCGCGCCCTGCTCAGTGCGGCCCACTTTCAGCGCCACCACCGGCACATCGCGTTCGCTCGCGGCGCGCAGCGCGGCCACAAAGGTCTGTGGGTCGCGCACCGTTTCGATGAACAGGCCGATCACGCGCGTGGCCGGGTCGGTCAGCGCGAAGTGCATATAGTCGGCTACCGTCGTCGTGATTTCGTTGCCCGATGAGATGAGATAGTTGAAATGGAGATCGCGCCGGTTTTGCCAGACTGCATCGAACACGGAGCCGCTGTGCGTGATAAAGGTGACGGCGCCGGCCGGCGTGCCCGGCGCAACGGGATAACCGGAGACCACCAACTTGTGCGCGAAGGCATGGAAGCCCATGCAGTTCGGGCCGCACACGGCCATGTTGTGGCGCTGCCCGAGGGCGGTGAGCTGCAGTTGGAGTTGGCCGTCAGCGGAATGGGCGCTGCCGGGGATGAAGACGGCGCGGATGCCGAGGCCGGCGGCTTCTTCCATGGCAGACAACAACCGTTCATTGGGCACGGCGAGGATGGCGAGATCGGGCCGGGCGGGCAGGGCGCTGAGAGAGGGATAACACGGCTGGTCGTACAGCGTGGCGTAACGCGGATTGATTCCGTAAATAGCGCCGGGATAGCCGAAGCGCGTCAGGTTCGCGTACAACCGGCCGCCGAACCGGTCGGGCTGGCTGATGCCGACGATGGCGACCGAACGCGCGTTGAGCAATGGCGTGAGGTCGGGTCGCATTGGCGTTGCCCCTTCGTCCATAGTGACTATTAGATGAGCAGATACCATCATTTTGTGCCAGAAAGACGGGCCACCGGCCCGTCTCTATGCTGAATGCTGTGTCGAGATGCCCTGGTTGTCATCGTGACTTGAGCACCTCACGCACGGAGTCTTCGAGAGCATCTGCCGTCTTGGCGATGTCGGCGTGCGTGAGCGCGGCGCAGATAAACCATGGTTCGCGCATGTCCGGCTCCGGCAAGACGCCACGCTGGATCATACCTTCAATCACTTTCTCATACAGCGCATGATCGGCCTTCAACCAATCACGGAATTCTTTCGGTGGCCGTTCGGTAAACCAAAACGTGAACAGGCTGGGATGGCCGACGATGGTGAAGGGCGGGCCGGTACGCTCCAAAATCTCGGTGATCATGGCTTGCAGTTCCAGGCCGCGTTCGTGCAGCGTGTCCAGCGCGGTGGTGTTCTGCAAAATGTCGAGCGTAGCGTTGGCCGCCGCCATCGACAGCCGGTTGCCGCAATACGTGCCGCCGTGGATTACCCCCTGGCCGATCTGCTGCATGATCTCACGCTTGCCGCCAAAGGCCGCCACCGGATAGCCGTTGCCCATCGCTTTGGCGTATGTCACCAGATCAGCTTGCACACCGAATAACTCTTGCGCGCCGCCACGCGCCACACGAAAGCCGGTCTTGACTTCGTCCATCAACATCACGATCCCGTGCTCATCGCAGACCGCGCGGATTGTTTCCAGCCAGCCCGGCTCGGGCATGAGGGCGCCACAGTTACCCATCACCGGTTCGACGATGATGGTCGCAATCTCATGCCAGGCTTGCTTGACCACGCGCGTCAGCGTCTCCGGGTCGTTGTACGGCAGCATGATCACCAGTTGCTGCAAGGCTTCGGGGATGCCGGAGCTGACGGGCACGGCGATGGGGCTGCGCCGGTTGCTCGTCATCCAATCGTTGCGCACCATCGGCGTGAACAGCACGTGATCGTGCATGCCGTGATACTGGCCCTCGAACATGATGAACTTCTCGCGGCGGGTATAGGCGCGGGCCAACCGCAGGGCGTGCATAGTGGCCTCGGTGCCGGAGTTGGCGAAACGCATCATCTCCACCGAGGGACACATGGAGGTGATTCGGGCGGCGACTTGCTGCTCGAGCGGCAGGCTCATGGCGAACACCTGTCCCTCTCGAATGGCCTCAATGACGGCGTTATCGACTCGGTCGTCCGAGTGACCCAAAATCGCCGGTCCGAAACCCAGACGGTAATCGACGTACTCATTGCCGTCCACATCCCAGATGTGCGCTCCCTTGCCTTTCTGCAAGTAGCGCGTGGTTTTGGGTCCCCAGTAACGAAAGTTCGACGTAACGCCCTGCGGCAACAACTGCGCCGCCGACTCAAACAGGGCTTGCGACTTCGTTAGGGTTAGCATGGCGTCCTTTCTTTGTGGAGTTCGTCAATACAGTTGGTCGGCATTTTCAGTATAGGCGCGAAAATATATAGAGTCAACACGAAAATACGAAATTTTATATTGATCGTTCGATGATATACTCATTTCGCCGTCCAAATTATGGCAATTGGTGGAGGTTGAAATTGGAGCGTCGTGTGGGTAACCCTCCGTTTTGGGTGCATTTCAGATTTTTGGTCGCCCGCTCCCCTTCCGCGTCCTCGCGGAGGGATGTCCTGCCTGAACGCCCGCGAGGTCGCGGGCTGGGAGCAAATCGGCCACTTTCCAGAAATGCACCCTCCGTTTTCGCTAAATTGACTTGGCTGCCATGAATCCATACAATACGCGACACA
>JBQTJD010000509.1:0-1839 GCA_052387475.1 Anaerolineales bacterium
CGCTCGCCGAGGCGCTGGCGCGGGTGCTGACTGACTCAAGTCTGCGGGCCGAGCTAACGGCGCGGGGCATTGAACGTGTAAAACAATTTCAGTGGGACACAACGGCCCGCGCAACGTTGGCCCTGTACGAACGCGTGCACAACATGTAGGCCTTTATCTGACCTTGCCCGACCAATACGTTTAAGCGCATCCATGCGCCGCGCATTTCCCCATACCAGCCGCGACATTCATTTCGCTATTTCGGCGGCGCGATGATGCGGAGCGCACTGGGCCACACGCTGGCGGTCACCGGTGTGCGGGCGATCACATCACCGCCGAGGGCCACAGCCTGCGGCGGGTCGGCCTCCACCCGAATTTCGCGGCCACGCCAGTGTTGCACTTCCACGCCCGTATCCTGGCGCAGCCAATTACTCGCGGCGATGTTCGCCACTGCGCTCAGATCGACATGGCTCAACACAATCACATCGAGCAAGCCATCACTGACGTCCGCGCCCTGCGCCAATGTGAGACCGGCAAAGCCCATCTGAGCGGAGTTGGCGATGGTGCACTGAATACCGGTGGCGCTCACGGTCTGGCCGTCGAGGGTGATGGTGTATCGAGTGAACGGCACACCGCCCACCGTCTGCAGGGCCGTAAGTGGATAGGCCAGCGGGCCAAGTTGGTCTTTAAGCGTGCGGTCGGTGCTGGTGAGCAGTTGCGTCTCCAACCCCATGCTGGCCCGCAACACGAACAGGGTCTCGTGTGTGCTGTTCTCTTTAATGATGCGACCCATATCGACTGAGCGAATGGAATGATGCGCGCTGCCTGCGAGGCCGGCCGCAGTTGCCAAATCGAGCGGGATACCCAACTCTTGTGCTAGCGCGTTGCCGGTTCCGCCGGGCAAAATAGCAAAGGGGAAGCGTGTTCCGGCCAACACACCTGCCACCTCTTTCACCGTGCCATCGCCCCCGCAGACCGCGATCATAGGAGCACCGGCTGCCTTTAATTCCAATGCCAATTGCGCCGCGTCGCCCGCCCGCTGCGTGAGGTGCACGGTCCAATCCGCGCCCACCGCGCGGAAACCGTGATTGAGCAACTTCAGCACTGGCCGATCCGGGCCGGCGGCCGGGTTGATGATGACGGGGACGTGTCGTGAGGTTGGGGTCGCCATAGTCATCGCGCCAGCTTTGGGGTCGCGAGCCACTCGTCCGTTTCGCCGCCGACGCGCTCCACTAGCACTACGCGCCCCGCCTCCACAAGTTGCTGACATGTCTTGCGAACGTCTTCCGCCGGCCAGCGGAACAGGCGCTGCACGTCTTTGGCCGTCGCCGCCCCGACCGAGTCGATGAACAGGGCAGCCAAATGCTCACGGGCCTGCGCACGGGTGAGCGCACCGGCGCGTTCGGCCAAGTCAGGGTAGAAGCGATCCACGATTTCGTAGCGAAAGGCATAGCGCCAGGCGCCGGCCTGCGCCACACCGATCGGCAAAATCTTCAGACCGGTTTGCAATTCCAGCAGCGCCTTTTCGAAACGTGTGTTGCTGTCTTTGCTCGTCAGCCGCGCCTCTTTGCGAAGCGCCACCGTATCCAACGGGCCTTTGGCCAGCAATGCCTCAAAGACCTGGCGGGCCGCTTGTGTGAGGCGGCCTTCGACGAAGAGGCTCAAATAGTCGTGCTCATAATCGCCAAAGTTTTCACTGAGCGCATAAAAATACGGGAGCGACTTCAGCGAGACGACCGTGGCTTTGCCGCGCAGCAGCTTGGCGTAATACCACTTCTTCGCGCCGAGCAAGTTATCTTTCCAGCCCCACGTCACATGACCCGGGTCATCGTGCGCGTTGGCTACCGGGCGGTCACCGGC
>JBQTJD010000510.1:0-1944 GCA_052387475.1 Anaerolineales bacterium
TTCCTCGACATGCGCGAGTTGCGGGCCTGGGTGCGCGCGCACGCAACGGAGAAGATGGTACTCAATTGTTTCGCGTACACGTGCGGATTTGGCGTCGCGGCGCTGGCGGGCGGCGCGGCCCGCGCCGGGAACGTGGATGTGTCGCGGCGTTATCTCGATTGGGGCCGGCGCAATTACGAACTCAACGGTTTCACACCCGACCGGCGCGACTTCATCAGCGGCGATGTCCTTGACTGGCTCGGCCGCTTCGGCAAGCGCGGACAGACCTTTGACATCGTCATCCTTGATCCGCCCAGTTATTCAACCACAAAGGAATCGCGCTTCTCCGTTCAGCGCGACTATGCGGCGCTGGCCGCGCTGGGCGTGCGTGTCGTGGCGCCGGGCGGCTGGCTCATCGCTTGCGCCAACGCCGTCGAGATGCCACTGGCCGCCTTCCGCAAACAATTGCGCGCCGGGCTTGAAAGCCTACCGACGCGCATCCTTCGTATTGAGCATGAGCCGGAGATGGATTTTCCCGTTGCGCCCGGCGACAAGCCGTATCTCAAAATTGCATTGGTGCAATCGCCATAAGCGCGCAGCCTTTCGCGGCTATAATCATCAAGATGGTCACCGATCCCAAAGCCGGGTCGTTCACCCCGGAAATCGTCTCCTTGCGTGATGGCGCCAGCGTGCGGCTGCGTTTTCTGCGCCCCGATGACACCGAGCGCCTAAAGGCCTTTTTCTATCGGCTTTCTCCGCAAAGCATTTTTTATCGCATGCTCGAATACCGCACCACCATTTCGGATGAGGAAGCGCGCTGGCTGTGTGAGGTCGATGGACGGAACCGGGTGGCGATGGCGGCCACGCTGGGTGATGGTGCAGAGGAAGCCATCATCGCCGTAGCGCGCTACGGCATTGACCCCAAAGGCGCTGCTGAGGTGGCCGAGGCCGCCGTCGTCGTGGAGGACGCGTATCAAAAGCGAGGGTTGGGCAAGACCCTCGTCAGCCGTCTGGTGGAGTATGCGCGCACCCACGGCGTGCAGCGTTTCGTCGCCACCATCCACGTCAACAACGACGCCATCCTGCGCTTCATCACTTACAGCGGCTTCAAAGTGGATCGCACGCTGAATGGCGGCGCGTGGGATGTCGTGATCTACCTCGACCGCCCGAAACAGTGACCGATTCCTTCTGGCTCGCAGACGGCGCTGCCACGCTCGCGCTCGACGGCGCGTGGGAGTTTCAACTCGGCGACGCCTCACCCCGCGCGTTGCCTGTGCCCGGTGCGTGGGAAGCGCATCTCACCGACAAAGCCACCGACGGCCCGGCCCGCTACCGTCGCAGCTTCGACCTCCCCGCCGATTGGCTCACGCGTCACATCCGCCTCGAAGCCGACGCCATCAGTTATCACGCAACGATTCGCATCAACGGCCAACTCGTCGGCACGCACAGCGGCATGTGGTCGCCGTTTCAACTCGACATCACGCCGTTCGTTCGCGCGGGCCGCAACGAAGTCGAGATCGAGGTGTGGAAGCCGGGCAGCCGTTTCCCGGTGCGGAGCACACTGGCCGGCTTCCTCCCCGATGTGTGCAACACCCTCGGCGGCGTGTGGCAACCATCCCGCCTGCGCGCGTTCAGCGGCGCAGCGTTCACCGACTTGCGGCTGCACGCCGATGACACCGGTCGCTTGAGCATTGCCGGCGCAGTGTGGAGTGAGGGTTCAATCACGCACGCGATCGTGGAGGCGGGCGGCGCGACGGCGCGAGCGGAGGTGCGTGACGGACGCTTCAGCCTCGAACTCACCCTCACCGACATGCCCCGCTGGAATCCGGGGGCCGAAGACGCGCGGCTCGTCCCGGTCACGGTCTCCGCATATTCGGGCGAGCACGTGCTGGCCACGCGTACACAACGCATCGGTTTTCGCAGCGTGCGAGCCGAAGGCGAACACACGCGCTTCAACGGCCAGCC
>JBQTJD010000511.1:0-2534 GCA_052387475.1 Anaerolineales bacterium
GTTAGCTGACCGGCTGCTTTGGCACCACGAGCACGCACGCGTTATCGCCACAGGCGATGCACTCGCGTTCATGGACTTTGAACTCGTGCCCGCCGGAAACCCATTTGAGGCCTTCTTGTAACAGGCCTAAACCTGCGTAGCACATCGGCTTGTCGCTCTTGCGGCCATAGCACACCGGGCAGGGCTTCATGCTGTAGATGTACTCGGTATCGGTTTCGGTGACCGTGCTTTTCTGATCGCTCACCGTGGAGAAGACTTTGGCCATGGCCGGAATGCCGAGCTTGAGTTTGGCGACGAGCGGCAGCACCTTGAAGGCCAGGTCGCCGGCGCCGGCCAGCGCGCCAAAGTTGCGCAGGCCCTGAGAGAACGAGGCCCGGCCCGCGCGCTGCGCCAGCCCGCGCCCACCACGCGCGCCATACATCTCCTCCAGCGCCCCGTTTAGCGCGGAGTAGTCGGCAAAATCAAATTCGCGCTCGAGGTTCTCCGGCGGATAGTTGTCGATCAGGTGTTTGAGGTTGGCGAGGTTGAGGATGGCGTTGAGGCCATTCTTGCCCATGACCTCTTCCATCGCTTGCAGATAAATCCGGGCGATACGATTGGGGTAGTAGAACCCGCTTTTGGGAATTGGTTGCACGCTGGCACTCCCGTCGGTTAAACGAGCTTGGCGAGATCTTCCGCCGCGCGCCGCATATCCAAAAAGACGAGGCCCATCTTGGCGCCTTCGCGCGCCAGCACGGTGAGCACGGCCTCAGCGCCCACAGATTGCAGGATGACGTAACCCTTTTCGCCTTTGATGTAGATCTCGTTGAGGGAACCCCGGCCCAACTCAGACGCAATGCGTTCGCCGAGGGAGAGCATGGCCGCCGACATGGCCGAGACGCGATCCTCCTCCACTTCGCGCGGCAGCAGGGTTGCAATCGGCAGACCGTCCACGCTGACCACCGCCGAGGCTTCAATATCCGGGCTGCTCACCTGCATATCGCGGAGGCGGTCTTGCATGAGTTCAGTTCGAGACTTGGACAAGGGGTCCTCCTATACGGATTTTCCAGCGGATTAGGCGGTCTGCGGGCGAACCGCGCGCAAATGTAGCATACGGGTATAGGGCTGTCAAGCAAACTTACGTTGAGTCGCGCGCACAGACCTTCATCCTATGAGCGATTTGGCTCGGCCACTGTATAATCGCCGCGTTCGATTGCCTGAGTTGTACTCCCATCTGGCGGCGAGCGCAACTCACAGAAGGAACTGTTCATGGAATGGCTTGACCCGCGTCACCTGATCGAGACATTAAGCGCCTTTGGCCCAGTGATCTACCTGGCTTTATTCACTATCGTCTTTGCCGAGTCCGGGTTGTTCTTCGGCTTCTTTCTGCCGGGCGACAGCCTGCTGCTGACGGCCGGGCTTTTCGCGTACAAAGGCGTGCTCGACCTGTGGGTGCTGTTGCCACTGCTGTTCGTGGCCGCGGTGCTTGGCGATAACGTCGGTTACTGGTTTGGCCGCAAAACCGGCCCGCCGTTGTTCAGGCGCGAAGGGTCGTTACTCTTCCGACCCAAAAATCTCCTCGCGGCCAAAGCGTTTTACGACAAGCACGGTGGCAAGACGATTGTGCTCGCCCGCTTCATGCCCTTCATCCGCACCTTCGCTCCCATTGTGGCCGGGGCGGTGGAGATGGACTACCGCCGGTTCATGTTCTTCAACTTGGTTGGCGGCGTGCTGTGGGCCATCGGGGTGACGGTGGCCGGCTACTTCCTCGGCAGCTTCTTCCCCCCGGAGACGCTTGACCGCTACTTCCTCGTCATCGTGGCCGTCGTGATCTTGATCTCCGTGCTGCCCACTGCGCTGCACATTTGGAACGACAACCGTGTGGCGATCATGGGCTGGGTGCGCGCGCGTCTCGGCCAAGCACAAGCGGAGTAAATCGAAAACTGTGTAACTCAAAACGGCCTCCATTTGTGGAGGCCGATTTTATTTTCCGCGCGCGATTCGTGAAACGTGATACTGGTCATTGCCAAACGCCGGCAATGGCTTGAGGTCTCGCCATGACCAGACCCCACGTTTCACGCATCACGTTTCACCTTTCCTCAATCGTCACCGTGTTGATCTTATCGCCCGGCGTGGTGGCTTGTTCCGGGTCGCGTTCGGCGAGGGAGAGCGCCACCTCCAGCCCGTTGGTGACTTTGCCGAAGATGGTGTGATTGCCGTTCAACCATGACGTGTCGGCGTAAGTGATGAAGAACTGGCTGCCATTCGTCCCTGGCCCGGCGTTGGCCATCGCCAGTAACCCGGGTTGATCGAAGACGAGGCCGTTGTCCGTTTCGTCGCCGAACATGTAACCCGGCCCGCCACTCCCGGTGCCCGTCGGGTCGCCGCCCTGCGCCATGAATCCGGGGATCACGCGATGAAACGTTATCCCGTCGTAAAAGCCTTGCCGGGCAAGGAATACAAAGTTGTTCACCGTGATCGGCGCTTCTTTCGCGAACAACTCGATCACGATCTTGCCCTTGTCCGTATCCAGCGTGGCCGTATAGTGTTTGTTG
>JBQTJD010000512.1:0-3942 GCA_052387475.1 Anaerolineales bacterium
CCACCTCGCGGCCCGAGGGATAGCGGTCGGCGGGGGAGAGCGCCAGCATCTTGAGCAACAGCGCCTCCAACTCCTCGGGGATTTCGGGCCAGTGCGCGCGCGGGCTTTGCGGCTGGCTGTGCAGTTGTAGAGTCAGCCGTAACTCCTCGCTCTCGGCGGCGAAGGCCGGCGCGCCCAACAACACCTCGTACAGAATCAAGCCGAGCAAATAAACATCAGCGGCGGCGGTGAGGGGCTGGCCGCGCAACTGCTCCGGCGCGCGGTAACTGCTCGGGCCAAAGCCGGGTGGGTATTCGAACAGTAGCGTGCGCGCGAGGCGGATGCCGCTCGCATTGCTGACGATGTGCTCCGGGCTAAGCTCACCGTGAATCAGCCCAGCGGCATGGATGGCAGTCAGCGTGTGGCATAGCCGCTCGACCGTGAGCCAGAGTTCCTTCCATGGGGGTTTCGCTGCGCGCCACTCACGCAACGAACGGCCTTCCGGCTTGACGCACACCACCGCCGCCCAGCCATCATCTTTCACAATCGTTTTCACCGGCAGCAGCGAGGGATAGCGCAACCCCTGCCATGCCGCTGCGCGGCCCACAAACGCCTCCCGCACCGAGTCGCCCAACGCGCCGGCGACGACATCCACCAGCACTTCCGTGTCATCGGCCTTATCCACACCGAGATACACCACACCGTTCTCATCCGCAAACAGCAGCTCGTGAATCTGATACGCGCCACCGATGGTCTCGGACGCCAGCCGTAAATGCTTGGGGCCGATGAGGGCGGTGAGGGCCTGCTGCCGGTTGCGGAAGATGTGCAGGGCTTCGGCTGCGCCGCTCTGCTCAAGCGTACGCCGGATGTGTTTAGCCGGGGCCAGCACGGCCAGACGCGTGTGCGGATGCTCGCGCGCCGTATCGATGATGCCCTTCACCCCCAGCGCATCCATCGTTGTCAGCAATGTGAGGTCAAGCAGTACACGCCCGCCCGGAGCGTGCGCCAGCAGCGCCTCCAGTTGCGCGCTTGCGCTCTCGGCGGAGGTTTGGGTCAGATGCCCGGCCAATGCCAGCGACCACGCCGAGCCGTTGCGCTCTTCCAGCATCTCGAGCCGGGGCGGCTCACCGAGGAAAAGCTCCAATCCCTCCGTGCCCACAATCACTTCGGTGTGGAATTGCAACTCATTGACCTGGGCGTACTCACGCGCGGTCGTGGCGATTTGATAAATCTGGTCGTCAGAGTGAGTCGGCTCGTGATGAAAGGTCACCAGCCGCTTGACCCGCGCGCGCTCGGCGATATCCACGCCGATGATGGCGGAACTGTGGCCCCAATCGGCGCGGTTGAAGAACACATCGCGCAGCGAAAACTGCGAGTCGAAGACGAGGGCGTCGGCGTTGGTGTAAAAATCAATATAGCGACGCAAGTTCGGTTCGGTGAGCAACTTGTATTCACCATCGCTGGCGAAGACGAACACGCTCTCGCCGTCATCGAAACGGTAGGCGTAGGCCGTGCCCGGATGGTAGAGCGCGAGGCTTGAGACCATCGTCCGCCCGATTTGCATCGTTTGGCCCTCACGCAGTTGAACAAACTGCTTCTCCGCGCCCATGGCGCTGGGCGGCACCGGGAAGAACATTGGCGCGATTTGCTGATGCTCGAGGTAGTGCTGCGGGTTGTAGTTGACGGCGTAGAAGATGAGCTTATTGCCCGGGATATAAGCAGGCAGGAAAAACGGAAAGCCCTGCAAGTGATCCCAGTGAGCGTGGGTGAGGAAGATGTGCGCGGTGCCCTTGCCCTTGCCAAAGTCGCGGGCCATGAGGTGCAGCCCGAGCGCCCGCATGCCCGAGCCGCAATCCACAATGATGGTGTCGGCGCCGGTATCGATTTCGACGCAGGTGGTGTTGCCGCCGACGACGCCGCTCACCGCCGGCGGCAGGCCGACGATGTACGCCTGCACCGCTGCCGGGTCAGCTAGGTCGAGGCTGGCCGCGCCGGTGAGCGCGCGAAAGAGCTTCTCGCGGAGTTGCTCAGTGGTGAGGGGTGTGGGGATGGAGCCACGCACCCCCCAGAACTTAACACGCACGGCGGCTTGTGACTCCTGTGTGTGCGGTCATGTGCCGTGCAGTGTAGCACGGGGAAAATGCCGGAGCAATTTGTTTTGGGTGGGGAAAGTTATTTTTCGGGAGTAGGGGCGACGGCGAAGCGCGCCGCTTGAGCTTAGGCGCTTTGCTTAAGCGAGCGGCGTCGCTGGCGCAACATTCGTTGCGCCGCTTAGGCCATTCGCCGGTTGCCCATATCAGATAGCCGGCAAAGCGCCGGTAAGTGGCTTGGTGAGGGCGACATTTTGTTTGGCCTCGGTGATGGCCCGCTCGAGCTGTTCGAATTCAATCGGTTTGGGGCAGAAGGCATTGGCCCCGGCGCTCTTCATCGAGTGCACCAGCTCGCCCTGCGTGTCGGAGGAGATGGCGACGATGGGAACGCGCATGGTGTGCTGGTTGCGGCGGATGTAGCGCACGACCTCGACGCCGTTGATGCCCTGCATGTGAATGTCCACCAGAATTAAATCGGGCGCGGCCTGCGCCAGCAGTTGCATGGCCGGCAGCGCGCCATAAGCGACCTGCACCTGATAGCCCAGCATCTCGAGCATTTTGACGACACTGTTCGCAATCATGCGGTTGTCGTCAATGACAAAGGCCCTTAGCGCCGTGCTCATGCGCTGGCGATACCTTTCAGCACACTTTCCAAAACCTGCTCCAGTTTCTCAAACGCAATCGGCTTCGGCAGAAACAGATTCGCGCCGGCCGCCATCGCCCGCGCCACGATTTCGGGCTGATGGTCACTCGACATGGCGATCACCGGCACATGCTGCGTGCGCGGGTCGCGGCGCAGATAGCGACACACTTCAATCCCGTCCACGCCCGGCATGTGGATATCGAGCATGATGACGCCTGGGAACTGAGCGGTGATGGCGTTCATCGCCGTACGTGGCCCATAAGCCACTCGAGCCGGGTAACCGATGAGGCGCAGCATCTCGGCGATGCTGTCCGCTGTTTCCCGGCTGTCATCAATCACCAGCACATACGCTTTTTCCATTCGCCCAATCCCGTTCCCGCGTGCGGATTGTACCGCAAATCACTGGGCCGACTGCGCACGTAATAGTTGTGTTGGTTGGCTATGGAACCGGTGTCCATCTGCAACCGGGCGTTCTATAATGCGTACTATCGGTTGCCGGCATTGAGCGTCGCTGCGCTTATGCCGGCCCTCGAGGACAGTGTGACCGAACAAGAGTGTATAGCCCGGGCCCGGGCAGGCGATGACGCGACCTTCACACCGCTAGTCGAAACTTATCAGACGGCGGTGTACAACCTGTGCTACCGCATGCTGGGTGATCCGCAGGAGGCGGAGGACGCCGCCCAGGAGGCGTTCCTGCGCGCCTTCTCGCAATTGCGCCGCTACGACCCCACCCGCTCTTTCAAAACCTGGCTGTTCTCCATTGCCAGCCACCATTGTATTGACCGGCTGCGCAAGCGGCGCGTCACGTGGCTGTCGATTGACGAGGATGACCTGCCGCCGCACCCCAACTTGCGTGAACCGACCCTCGGCCCGGAGGAGGCCACCAGCCGGCGCGAGCAGGCCAAAGTCATTCAAGGCCACCTCTCCAAACTTTCACCCGAAGACCGGGGCGTGATTGTGATGCGATATTGGTACGACCTTTCCTATGAGGAAATTGCCGAAGCGACCAGCACGACCGTGAGCGCGGTGAAGAGCCGGCTGCACCGCGCGCGCGGCACCGTGGCTGATATGTTGGCGGCCAGCGCGACAAAGGTAAATCCCAAACAAGTACGGCCGGCGCTGGCTGCCGAAGGAATGAAGCGATGATGACCCACAAGCCTTATTTCGAGTGGATGCAACTGGCGTTGGATGGTGAACTGGAACCTGCACGGCGGAACGAGCTGGCCGAGC
>JBQTJD010000513.1:0-1625 GCA_052387475.1 Anaerolineales bacterium
ATGAACCTCACCGAAAACTTCCGCATCGCATTGCGCGCGCTGGCCGCGAACAAGCTGCGCTCCATCCTGACCATGCTCGGCATCATCGTTGGCGTGGCGTCGGTGGTGGCGCTGATGGCGCTCGGCAACGGAGCCACCGCAGACATCACCGCTCAGGTGCAGGGCATCGGCGCCAACGTCATCACCGTCATCCCGGGGCAATTCCGTGGCGGCGGTATCAATCAGCAGCAGCCCTCCGTGCTCTATCACGCGGACTATGAAGCGCTCGCCGAGAATGTGCAAGATATCGCCGGCATTGTGCCGACCTTTCAGGCGAATGTGACCGTGACCTTCGGCAACGAAAGCAAAGAGGTCTCGACCATCGGCTCGCTGCCGGACTACGCCAGCCTGCGCGCGTACGAGATTGCGACTGGCCGCTTCCTCATCGACTCGGATGTGAGCCAGCGCGCGCGCGTGGCCGTCATCGGCTCGCAGACCGCCACCGATTTGTTCGGCGGCCTCAACCCCGTTGGGCGGCAGGTCAAAATCAACGGCGCGGCGTTCGAAGTGGTGGGCGCGCTCAAATCCAAAGGCTCAAGCGGCTTCGGCAATGACGACGATCTCATTATCGTGCCGTTGAGCACCGGCTACGAAAAACTGTTCGGCGCCACGGCCACCGTCGCGGGCAAGCGCCGCATCTCCACCATCGTCATCTCGGCCGCCAGTCAGCAAGTGGTGGAGGACGTGATCGTGCAGGTCGAGCGCGTGCTGCGTCGCCAGCACAAGCTCGCCCCGCGCGAAGAACTGGATTTCACCGTGCTCAGCCAGGCCCAATTGCTCTCCACGCTCACGCAGATTACGGGCATCCTCACGGCGTTTCTCGGCGCTATCGCCGGCATCTCGCTGCTCGTCGGCGGCATCGGCATTATGAATATCATGCTGGTCTCGGTCACCGAGCGCACCAAGGAGATCGGGCTGCGCAAGGCTGTGGGCGCGACACGCGGCGCTATCCTCATCCAATTCCTCGTCGAGACGCTGGTGCTCAGCCTGCTCGGCGGGCTGCTCGGCATCGGGCTGGGTGTGGGCGTCGCCGCGGCAGTGACTGCGACCGGCGCGATGACGGCTTTGGTCACAGCCTCCTCGGTGGCGATGGCCTTTGGCTTTGCTGCTGCGGTCGGCGTGTTCTTCGGCTTGTACCCAGCCTGGCGCGCGGCGCAACTGAGGCCGATTGAAGCGCTGAGATACGAATGATGAAGGCACAGTGCACAATGCTCAATGAAGCCATGTGCATTAAGAATTGTGCATTGCTATGTCGAAGACTGTTCTCGTGATCGACGACGAACCGAAGATCGCTGAAATCTGTCGCGATTACCTCACGGCGGCGGGCTTGGGTGTGCTGACAACCGGAACCGGCCCGCAGGGGTTGGCGTTGGCGCGCAGGGAGAAGCCCGACCTGGTGGTACTCGATCTCATGTTGCCTGGGATGGACGGCCTGGACGTGTGTCGCGAGTTGCGGCGTGAGTCGGGCGCCCACGGGCGCCCCCCGAGCATCAATCTTAACGCGCGAGTGGAGGAGAGCGCCAAGGTGGTGGGGGGGGAACTAGGCCCGGGTGATTAACACACCAAACCCAACAGCCCGCCCCAAC
>JBQTJD010000514.1:0-2319 GCA_052387475.1 Anaerolineales bacterium
GGGGTTGGGGGCAACAACGTGGCGACGAGTTCCTGCACCCAGCCGCCCACCTTATCCGCCAACGAAGGTTCAGGCGCGGCAAAGGGGCGAATTGCTTCCGTCTCCATGAACCGGCGCAATGCGGCCAATTCAGTCTGACAATGCGGACAACCCTGAAGGTGCTGTTCAAACTGTGTGCGTGCGGATGGGGGGATCAGGCCGAGATGGAACTCGCCGATTTCCTGCGGGGTAAGACAATCAAACCGATACAAACTCTTCAACATCATCATTGATGAGCGCTCAACAACTGCGCTTTCTCCTCTCCTGATGACAAGAACGCACTAGGCTCGTACATTCAGGCGTCGTCGCGAAATTCGGTTAAGTCCGCATCCCGGCTCAAACGTTCCAGAACATTCTGTTTCGTGCGATAGATTTCGTCAATGCCGTGAAAGAGTTGCGGGTAAGTCTTGAGTATTTCCGCCGGCTTCATCGCCAACACAAATGAGGCGCGGATAATGACCAGTTCGCGCTCGTCATGAAGTTTGGCCGCGATCAAGGCCCACCAGCGTTGGCGGTCGTGGTCGGTCCAGGTCGCCTCGGCGCCGGTGAAAGCGCTGCGCGGCAAATCTTCCCCTTCGCCGTCAATGGTATTGAACCACTGCTGATGTTGGGCGGCGCGCACGGCATCCATAATGACGCTGTTGACCGTCATCTGCATATAGCGCAGCACAGCCGCGAGCGACGGAAACTGGCCGAATTTTTCGGGCGTGATGACGCGGAACAACCGCAAAAACACGCGCTGCATGCAATCATCCGCTTCCAGGCCTGCCAGCGAAAACTGGGGGTGGCGCACCGTCCAGCGGATCAGTTGGGCTTTATATTGCGAGTAGACCAGATCCCACGCGCGCTGATCTTTCTCCACAAAACAGCGGCGCATCAGCTCATAGCAATAAGCCGGATCGTTCTCGACGCCTTTGTAATACCGTTCGGTCTGCTCATGGCAACGCAACGCCAGTTCAGCGACATCCAGCTGTAAGAGGATAGGGCGGTGCTCCATGCTATTAAGTCACGGCCAGGCCCACGCGACGTGCACGAGAACATTGTGGGTTGCGCGCCGATGCGAATCAAAACAGACCGGTTGCAACGCGCCAATGCTATGCAGTTGTGTTGGAAATGGATGCGCAGGCGGCCAGCGCAGAGTTTATGCGGAATCAATGCTCACGTCAACGTGAGCCGTTCACGTCAACGTGAGCCGCACGGCCTCGCCAAAGGGGAACGCCTCGAGCGCGCGGCCCCCCGGAGTGACCACCCACAACACGGGAAAGTCCGGCTGCTGGTCGGGGAAGTCGCCGTAGCCGTCGGTGAGGTAGACGGCCAGCGTCGGCGTCCACGCATCCTGTGCCTCCGCCGCCGCTCGGAAGAAGGGGCGAAAGTCCGTGCCTCCGCCGCCGATGGGCTTGGGCAGTGCGCCGTGCGGCGTCAGGGGATAGGGGCCATGCGCGCGGCTATCGGCGTAGTACAAATCGCATTGAATGTGCGGATAGGCCTGCAGGATGGCGCGCACTTCGGTGACGAAGGTTTGCAGATAGCGGTCATTGATCGAGCCGCTCGTATCCACACACACGTTCACCCGCAACGACTCGCCGGTGAGGGTTTCGAGGTACAGCCCCTGCCCGACGAAGCGCCGGTCGAAGCCGGTGAAATCCGTCGGGGTCTGCACCAGGTAGCGCCACAGGTAGCTGCGCCAGTCGAGCTGTGAGCGCGTGAGCGCGCCGAACTCGCGCGTAAGGTGCTGGGGCAATTCACCGTGAACGGTAGCCTCCATGCCGACTTGTGCTTGCTGCTGGGCTTGTTCCCAATACTTTTTCAATGCTTCGGCGCTTTGCTCGCCCGGCCGGTCGCCCTCGCCCTCGGAAGCATCCGCCGGACGCTTACCGATTAAGTCCGCTGCGCTCAACGGCAACTCAATCTTCTGCGCATTTTGGAGTATGAGGTCGTACACTTCCTCGGCGCTGAGGCGCTCTAACTGCTCATCGCGCAAGCCGCCCTGCGGCAACGCGTAGCCGTCTTTCGCCAGCATGCCGTTGATGACGATGTCAGCGGCGATGTTCCACAATTTTGGATCGCGTTGTTGCCGGCGCGAGACGTGCATCAGCGCGGCGTGCAGCACCTCGTGGGTGAGCAGGCCATCCTGTTCCGCGCCGGTCAGCTTGCCAAAAAATTCCGGGTTGATGAAGATGTCGCGCCCGTCGGTGCAGGCGGTGGTAATCGTCTGGCTGGCCTCAAAGCGCGCGAACAGGGCCAGCGCGGCGAAGAACGGGCTGCGGGCATTCATCCGCA
>JBQTJD010000515.1:0-2080 GCA_052387475.1 Anaerolineales bacterium
GCGACTCGCACCGGGATGGCCGAACCGTCCTCAACAACGGTCAGGGCCTGGGCGCGGAGAATCATCAGGGCGCGCGGCGGCGCGGGGGGCGGGTCGGCGCCCGGGTCAAGGAGCACGCCATTCATCACGACGAGGTCGCCGGAATTGAGAGCCAGCCCTGTGGAGGCGATGAGGGCAAGCGGCGAAGTGAGCGTGCTATGGAGGGTCTGAGTCTGGCCGTCGGCGGTGAGGTGGACGATGGGCGCGGGAGGTTGTGGGGAGGGGCGGGTCTGAGACCCGCCCGTACTACAGGCCGCGAGGAGAAGCGCGAGGAAAAATTTTCTCATGCCGAGCGTAAGCGAGTGCATACCCGGGCAGGCACCCCGGCGGCGCCCAATGAGCACTCCTTATCGCTGCTGCCTTCCGGCCCTGACGAGGTTCGAAGGTCTCTGCCGCGCCGGACCCACCCGAGCGCGCGATGGATTATATCAGTGACTGGTCAACAGTGAACGGTGAACTGTTGACTGTTCACCGCTCACTGTTGACTGTTGACTAGCTTCTCTCTTCCCAGATCTCCACCAGCTTCACGCATACTTGCACTGCCAACTCCATATCCTGCACGCATACCCACTCCAACGGGCCGTGCGCGTTGTGGCAGCCATCGAAGATGTTGGGTGTGGGCAGACCGCGTTCGGTAAGGCGCGAGCCATCGGTGCCGCCGCGAATGGCGCGCTCCATCGGCGTGAGGCCGACGGCGCGCACGGCGTCGAAGGCATATTCCACTGGGCGCCTATCATCCTTCAGCCAGTAGCCCATGTTGCGGTAACTTGGTTGGATGTCACAGGTGATAGTGGCGCGCGGCTCGCTGCCCTGCAACGCCTCGCATAATGAGCGCAGTCGTTGGCCGTGCGCGGCGAGTTTGTCGTTGTCGAAATCGCGCAGGATAAATTTGATGACGGTGCGCGCGGCATTGCCTTCGACCGTGACCGGGTGAATGTAGCCCTGCCTTCCCTCGGTGGTCTCCGGGCTGATATTTTCACGCGGCAACGCGGCCAGCAACTTGCCGGCGAGATGCACGGCGTTGACCATGCCATGCGCTTTGGCCCAACCGGGGTGCGTGGACACGCCCTCGATTGTCACCGTCGCGCCGTCGCCGGAGAACGTCTCCCAGTTGATCTCACCCGGATACTCGCCATCGAGAGTGTAGGCGACATCGGCGCCGAGTTCTTTGAGATCGAGTTTGTCTACGCCGCGCCCGATCTCTTCATCGGGGTTGAAGCACATGCGGATGGGGCCGTGCTGGATTTCGGGATGCCGCAGCAAGCGCTCGGCCAACGTCATCACGATGGCGACACCGGCCTTGTCATCCGCGCCGAGCAGCGTAAGGCCGCTGGCCGTGACGATGTCCTTGCCAACGGCAGTTTTCAAATCCGGGTCTTTCGCCGGGTCGAGTACTTGTCGCGCATCGTCGGGCAACGTAATCGGCTGGCCGTTGTAATTGCGATGGACAATGGGCTTGACGCCCTCGCCTGAGAAATCGGCGGCGGTGTCTACGTGCGCGGTAAAGGCGAGTGTGGGCGTGCGTTTCACGCCACGCTTCGCGCCGCGTTGCACGCCGGTCGCCGGGATGGTCGCCAGCACATAACCGTGCTCGGTCAGGGCCACATCCGCAGCACCCAGCGCGCGCAGTTCATCGGCCAACAGTCGCAACAAATCCCACTGCCCCTGCGAACTGGGCGTGGTGCTAGCGTTCGGGTCGCTGGTGGTATGAATTTGAACGTAGCGCAGGAAGCGGGGGAGGAGGGTGTCGGTGGGCATGGCGCATGAGTCACCACAATGACACGAAGATTTGAAGATCACAAAGAATCTTTGTGGTCTTGGTGCGCTTTGTGGTTCAACGAGCTAAAAGTCGAGGGCATTATACGCCATCGGCGTTTAGGGTCGTTTGACGATGAAGGTCAGGCGCGTCTCGACGCTACGTGCGCACGACGTGATAGCGTTGGAGGAAGGCCAGCGGGTCAGCGTACACGCGCTCGACCTCGGGGCGATTGTCGCCGGGCCAGTGGCCGGGCGTGCTGCGCAAGATCGGATCGGTGGCGAT
>JBQTJD010000516.1:0-4114 GCA_052387475.1 Anaerolineales bacterium
CGCGCAGCACGTCTTCCGCCTGCTTGCGCTCGGTCACGTCCATGTTCACGCCCACCATCCGCGCCGCGCGGCCCGTGGCATCGCGCTGCAGGCGAGAACGGCTGGCGATCCACCGAACCACGCCATCGGGCCTGATCACCCGGAACTCGTCCTCCACGTAGTCCTCGCCTCGAGCGGCGGCCTGATCAGCCTTGGCGATGATGCGCGCTTTGTCTTCGGGATGCACGAGGTTGAAGAAACGCGCCTGGTTGTACTCGCCTTCGCCCGGCTCAAAACCAAACAGCCGATCCTGCTCGGGTGACCAGTGCTGCCGGCCGCTGGTGAGCTCCCAATCCCACACCCCCATCCGCCCGGATTCGAGGGCCAGCGCGAGCCGCTGCTGACTTTCGCGCAGGCGGGTCTCGGCCTGCTTGAGCGCGCTGATGTCCAGACAAACCCCGGTCAGCCGGATTGGCTGGCTGTCGTCCCCAAAGTCCGGTTTGGCCTTGATTAGCGCCCAGGCGAGTCGGCCATCGGGATGGGTGATGCGGATTTCATCTTCGAACCCTTGTCGTAATTTGAGGGCGCGCTCGCGCGTGGCGTGTAGCTTCGGGCGGTCATCGGGGTGGACGGCGCTGAAGAAAGTATCGGCGTTTTGTTCGGCGTTCTCAGGCAAGCCCAGGATACGGTTTGTCCGCGCATCCCACATCACGCGATCTGTGCGCAGATCACGCTGCCAGGTGCCAAGCGAACCGCCCTCCAGCGCCAGCCGCAGCCGTTCTTCGCTGGTGCGCAAGGCCTCTTCGGCCCGTTTGCGCTCCGAGATGTCCTCGATGAAGGCGACAAAATACAGCGGTTCACCGTTCTCATCGCGCCGCAGGCTGGCCGTCAGGTTGACCCAGACAACCGGGCCGTGCTTGTGGAAGTAGCGCTTCTCCAGCGAATAGCTCTCGGTCTCGCCGCGGATATGGCGTTCGCGCAGCTCGAGGTTCAGTGCGATCTCGGCGGGGTGGCTGATGGCTTGCCAGGTCGTCGCCAGCAGTTCCTCCCGCGTGTAGCCCAGCATCTCGCATTGCCTGGCGTTCACGTGCAGGAAGGAACCATCCATACCGAAGTGGGCAATGCCCACGGCGGCATTCTCAAAGGTGCTGCGGTGGCGGCGCTCGCTCTCGCGCAGGGACGCTTCCGCGAGTTTGATGTCGTGAATGTCCACCGTCGAGCCGGCATAACCCAAAAACTCGCCGCCGGTGGAGAAGCGCGGCGTCCCCGTGGATTTCATCCATCGATACTCGCCCGTGTGATGGCGGAAGCGGAACTGAGCCTCGAACAGCGCGCGTTGCGAAACGGCGTCGAGATAAACGCCCACATAGCCCTCTCGGTCTTCAGGATGGATGAACTGGGCCCAATCGTAGCCGCGCACGTCCACATCGCTCACACCCAGAAAATCGAGATACTCGCGGTTGACAAACTCGCAGCCTTGCAGGCCATTGATCCAGATGAGGACCGGCGCGCTGTCGGCTAGGAGGCGGAAGCGCTCTTCGCTCTCGCGTAGCGCGGCCAGCGCGTTGTTAGTTTCCTTGAACAGCCGGATATTCTCCACCGCCAGCCACGCGCGCTGAGCCACTGTTTCCAACAGGGCCACCTCTTCCGCGCTCCATGGGCGCGGCTGGTCATCGCTCACCCACAAGGCAGAGACCCACACACCCTCGCGCATCAGCGGGACGGCGACGTACGCGCGCTCGCCATTGGGCCGATAGCCGGTTTCGTAAATCGCCGCCGTTCGCGGGTCGGTTTGTGAATCGTAATTGACAACGGTGCGCCCGGCCTTCACCTCTTCAAGGGTGATTGTGCTGTAATCGGTGAGGGCGTATTCGATCGCCACTGAGGGCACGCCGCGGTGATAGTCACGATGCACCTTGCCGCGATTATTGGCCAGATCAATTTCAACGAAGAACGCCCGCCTGACCTGCAAGTGCTCGCCGACGGCTTGCGCCGCCGTGAACAGCAACTCGGGCGCGTCTTTGCTGGCGCGCATTTTCTCGTTCAGGTCGGCCAGCATGTGCAGCCGCTCTTCGGCCTGTTTGCGTTCGGTGATGTCCACCAGCGCGGTGAGCACACAGCGCTGGCCGCTGATATCGATGATCTCGCCCGAAACCAAACAGGTGCGTTCTTCACTACTCTTCAGTCGGAAGACCATTTCCTGATTCAGGATCTGCCCTTCGCGGCGCATGACGGCCAGCCCGTGTTCACGCATCTCGGGCGACGCCCACCAACCCATCTCCACCGGCGTGCGGCCGATGACTTCTGCGCGCGTATGGCCGGTGAATTTCAACAGGCTTTCGTTCACGTCCAGCATGCGGCCATCCGCCAGCGAGGTGAGGCAGAGCACGATGGGGCCGAGGCCAAAGGCGCGGGCAAATTTCTCCTCCGAGGCGCGCAGCGCTTCCTCCACCTGTTTGCGCTCGGACAGGTCGAGCATTGCGCCGACGACGCGGATGGCCTTGCCCTGCGCATCCCGGACGATATGTGCGCGGTCAAATACAAAGGCATAAGAGCCGTCCATCCGACGGAAATGATATTCGTCTGTCCACGTCTCTGAATCGCCGTTCAGAGCCGCCTCCATGCCCCGCTGCATACGATCCTGCTCGTCAGGGTGCACGCGCTCCAACCAATCGCGCATGTCCGACTCGACATCCGTCGGATGGTTGCCAAACTGCTTCACGAACGCGTCGTTGGACCACGCGCGGCCGGTGCGGAAATCCCAATCGTACAGGGCGTCATTGGTGGCGCGGGCGATCAGCATCAGCCGCTCTTCGCTCTGGCGCAACGCCTCTTCCGCGCGCTTGCGGTCGGTGACATCCACCGCCACGCCCGACAGACCTTCAATGTACCCGTCAGCATCACGGCGCACCGCCAGACTCACATCGAACCACCATTCGCGCCCCTCGATCCATTGCCGGATTTCGACCCGCTCCGGCAAGCCCGATTGCAGTACGCGCCGTTTGGTTGCGATGAGCGTCTGCGCCTCGGCGGGTGGCATCAAGTCTTCATCTGTTTTGCCGAGGATCGACGGCCCGCTTTCAAAAGCAGGGTTATAGACCCAGGTGTAGCGCAAATCCTTATCCTGATGAAAGACCGGCATGGGGGAGTTTTGGAAGGCCAGACGTAAATGGTCAGCGGTGAGGCGCAAGCCCGCCTCGATGTTGGCGTTCCGCTGGCGCGACTGACGAAGGGCATTCTCGCAGTCTGCCAGTTCCGCAACCAGTTTTGCGTAAGGGGTTGTGGTCCGGTCGGTCATAAATCACCTACCTTCGGGGAATAGAGCGGGAGCTTCCACTGCGCTCGCATCGTGCCATGTGGGTTGTCGAAGTCAATCGTCGAGGGCGCAAGCATAACGCACTTTGGATGGGATTGGCAACGCAGGCAGGTGAAGGGGCCAGGGCATGTGCAAAGTCAAGTTCATATTGCTCTGGCCGCCATCCCCGGCGGCCAGACCCGTGCGACGCGCGCCGAGGACGGCGCGCTGAGCTAAAGACTGTTGACGCGACAGACTTTGTGCACGCCTAGGTGCAGGAGCAACGTATGCGTCGCCGCTACGGTATCACCAGAAACTCTGCGTTCTGCGAAGGACGCTTCGCTCGGAATGACAACCTTCAACTGCGTAAGTCCTAAATCTATCTCACTAAAAAAGGTACGCCCACGCCACGGCGGCGATGACGTACCTGTTCGGTTGAAGCCAGGCGTTATGACAGTTGCCTGTGAGCGATGCTACGGCCAATGTGTCACGATATTATCAGACAGCGTTGATCGCCCATGTCGGAGAATTACGCGGGGTTGTGTCGGTGCGCATCCTACACGGCGTGCGAGGCGAGTGGGCTGAGATTATTCGCTCGCGTCTTCAGGTGACTGTCACTGGGCAATAGCACGTAGAGACGCCCAGATCAAAATGGAACTCGTTCTAAAGATTCTGCTTCAACCAATCCACTGCGGGGGCGGAGACTTGCGGCAATTCGGGATAAGAGACTTCGTGATCGGCGCCGGTAATGGGAAAAACACTCACCGGGGCGGTCAGCCGCGACACGATGGCGTACGTCACGCCAAAATCACACACGCTGTCTTGCGTGCCATGCACCAA
>JBQTJD010000517.1:0-2689 GCA_052387475.1 Anaerolineales bacterium
GTGCCCGGCCGCCGCGCGCGCCGGCCTTCCACCTGCACAAAGCGGTCAAAGATGCGATCGCGATAGTCCTCGGGGATGCCGGGACCGCTATCCAGCACCGCGCAAGTCACCTCCGAATGGCCATGACCGTTGGGCTGATAGGTGGCGCGCACGAGCACCTGGCCGCCGGGTGGGGAGAACTTGAGCGCGTTGTCAATCAAGTTTGTAAAGACACGACTAATCTTATCGTAATCGGCCTGCAAGTGGGGCAGCGCGGGCGGCACTTCGCTTACCAGCAGCAGGCCCTGATCGGTGGCCAGCGGCAGCAAGTCGCTGACAGCCTCTTCCACCACCTGCGCGAGATATACCAGTCCGAGGTTGAGCTTGATCTCGCCCGACTCCATCTGCGAAATGTCGAGCAAGGTGCTGACCAGCCCGATCATCTTCGTGGTCGAACGCAGGGCGATATCAAGCGACTGGCGGATGATGGGCGTCTGGTGCTCGGTCGGCAAACGGTCGCGGATCAGGCCGAGGCCGGAGACCATCGCCGTCAGCGGGCTGCGCAGATCGTGGACGATCATGTTGCCCAGTGTATCGCGCACTTGCTGCAACTCCTTCTCTTCGGTCAGGTCGCGGAGGATGATCACCCAGCCGATAGCCCGCTCAAACTGGTCGAGCACTGGCGCACCGGAGCGCTCAAAATGACGCACCTTGGGTGAGGCCAGAGAATACTGCGCCTTAGGCAGTGAGATGGCTAGACCGGCGCGCAAGGTCAACAACATTTCCTGGGCTTCGTCGCGGCTCAACCCCAGCTTACTCGCCACATCCAGTTCGGCGTTGTCGAGCAACTCCAGCAGCGGTTGGTTAAGCAAGCGGCTGACCGGGATATTCCACAATTCCTCGACGCGCGGGTTGACGAGCGAGATCAGCCCGCTGGCATCCACGACGAGCACGCCCTCGCGCGTCGAGTTGAGAATGGCCGCCAACCGATCACGGCTATCGATGACACGTTGGAAACTGCGGGCGTTTTGCAGGGCCAATGCGGCCTGGTTCGCCAACGTCTGCGCGATCGCTAAATCGGAAGCCGAGAACTGCCGGGGCTGCGCGGCGTATAAGCGCACCACGCCGGTCACGGCGTCACCGCTGAGCATCGGCAGCAGCAGCCCCGTGCTCATATTTTCGGCGCGCAAGATGCCGGCTTCACGGGGGTCGGCCTTGGCATCGGTGCTGTGAATGACGAGGGGCTGACGATTGGTCAGGACCTGTGCCGCCGCGACGTAGTCGGCCAATGGCGTGGCCCGAGGCTGCCACGGTTCGATGAGCCGAAGCGTCTGGGCAACCGCATCGTAATCAGCCAGCGTACACCGATCGGCATCCACGGCCTCCGCCAACTTCTGCACGATGGTGCGCTGCACTATGCGGACATCTAAATTGGCAGCCAGTTGGGTGCCCGCTTCAAACAGCAATGCTGTTTCCCGCTTGCGCGATTGTATTTCCTCTGCAAGTTGTGCGTTTGAAAGTGTAAGCGTCACTAGACCGGCGGCCTGCACGGCAAAAGCTTCATCCTCCGCGCTAAAGGCATCGGCAGTACGGCTGAGCAAGCGGATGAGGCCGAGGCGCCGGTCGCCCTGTAGCAGCGGCACGGCCATCTCAGAACGGATGCCGGGATGAAGCTCCACGTAGTCCGGGTCGGTAACGACGTTGGCCACGCGCACCGGCTGCCCCATCCGTAGTGCGCGACCCGCGATCCCGTAATCGGCTGACATCACCTCACCGGTACTGTAGGGCTCCGGCAACCCGAAGGCCGCGAGGTATTGCACGCTGTGGCCCGAGGAACTGATCAGACCCAATTGACCGATGTGTGCGCGCGTTGCTTCCGAGATTTGCCGGATAATCATTTCGTAAGAAAGGTTGGCGCCAGAATATGCGTGTAGGGTATCGCCCAGATGCAGCAGGGCTTCGTAGTGGCGGGCGTGATCGGCGCTGGACGCTGCGTTCCGCTGGGCCACTTCGGCTCGTGCGGAAGTGAGGGTCAACTGCCGGCTCAACGTCTCAAGCCGTTGTTCGTCGGCCTGGGTCTGGCGCTGCTGCTCACGCAACCGGTGCTCGTCGGCCAGCAGGCGATAAGACAGGGGGTTGAGGCGCAAGGCCAGCACCGCCATCACGCCGCCGACGACGAGCGTCACCGTGGAGCTGAATTGCTCATTGCCGAAGAGGACGAATACCAACGGCATGGGCAACAGTTCAGCCAGTCCGACTGCGCCCACGTTTTCGCGAAAGAAGCGCGCCACTGCACCCGGTTCGCGATTGACCTCGAGGGCGAGCACGACGTTATAGGTGACGAGAAAAATGAGCGAGAATAAAACGAGCGCCACATCGTCGCGCCCGGCTTCGGAGAGGGCGAACTGGCCGGCCAGAAAACGGTCAAAGCCACCGGCGACGATAAGCGGCGCCAGTTGTTGCACGAAGTTGGCGCGAAACGACATCATCCTTCCGGGCCGCTCGCCGCCGACGGGCGGCGCTGGAGCGAAGAACCACCACAACTCGCCGGCCAGCAAACCAAACAACATCGTCCACGCTGCAGGCCCCACGCCATAGGAAAACAAGATGCTCACGCCGATGGCATGTGCGAGGCTGAGATCGGTTTGCCGGACGAGGTACGGAAACCGGGTGCAGATCGCAATCAACCCGACGCAGATGAGCAGGGTGA
>JBQTJD010000518.1:0-4940 GCA_052387475.1 Anaerolineales bacterium
CGACAGCAAGCGCGTGATGCTGCTGCGGGCCAGCGGTCGCTTGCCTGTGTACTACTTCCCCAAACAGGACGTCCGCGCCGATCTGCTTACCGCCTCCAAACACACGACGACCGACTCACTCGGCACGGCCAGCTTCTCGAACGTCAAGGCCAACGGCCACACCGCCGAGAACGCCGCGTGGACGTACACCAAACTGGCGAAGGGTGCGCCCAGACTCAAAGGCTATGTCGCCTTCGAGTGGAAAAAGATGGATGCGTGGTTTGAAGAGGATGAGCAAGTGTACGTGCACGCGCGCGACCCGTACAAGCGCATCGATGTGTGCCACAGCTCGCGCCACATCCGCGTCGTCGTCGGCGGCGAGACGGTAGCCGACACGCGCCGCCCATGCCTGTTGTTCGAGACCAGCCTGCCCACGCGTTACTACATCCCCAAAGCCGATGTGCGCATGGAGTTGCTTGAGCCGAGCGATGCGCATACGCGCTGCCCGTATAAAGGCGCGGCGTCTTACTACTCGGTGAAGGTCGGGGACAAGATGTTCAAAGACCTGGTGTGGTATTACCCGGTGCCCATCCCGGAGTGCCCGAAGATCGAAAACCTGCTGTGCTTCTTCAACGAGAAAGTGGACATCTACATTGACGGCGAGTTGCAGCCAAGGCCCGTCACGCCCTGGTCGTAACAACTGGCATCGAATTACGCGAATTTCACGAAGTATCGTTCGCGCCAATTCGCGTAATTCGATGCGAAGGCAGTCTTCACATGCATCCTGACCTCCGCGCCGGCAACAAGTTCCCCGATCTCGAATTGCCCGATCATCGCGGGCGGCCCATCAAGCTCTCACGCCTCACGGCCCCGACCACGTACGACACGATGCTCGGTTTCACCGATGGCTATCCGTTGGCCGTCGTGTTCTATCGCGGCTTCTTCTGACCGCGCGACGGAGCACAGATGCGCCAGTTGGTGCGTTATCAGGAAGAGCTGGCCGTCAACTACTGCCGCGTGGTCGCCATCAGCGCCGATGAGCCGACGGTGTGCGGGGCGTATCGTTACGGCCTGGGCGCATCGTTCCCCTTCCTCAGCGATGAAAAGCGCGAGGCGATTGACTTGCTCGGCATCCGCGACGAGACCGAGGGCGAATATCCCGGCTGCGCGATCCCGGTGACATTCATTCTTTCGCCCGATCTCACCATCCACAAAATCTACATCGGCTGGTTCTTTATAGGCCGGCCCACGCTCGAGGAACTGCGCGGCGATTTGCGCGAACTCATGTCGCGCCGGTCGAATTACACGTACGAGGCGTACAACAATCCCGCCATCAAAAATTCGATTCGAGTACCGGCTGAGTATTGGCTGAACGGTATGCCGGAGTTGGGCGCGAGCGGCAACCCGGTGGCGCGCGGCATGGTGGAGTGGTTCAGCGTGGATGACGGACACGGCATCCTCCGCCGCGAGGATGGGCAACCTGTGTTTCTGCATTTCACCGGCATCCCCGGTGACGGCTACCGCACCGTGCGCGCCGGCGCGGAGGTGGAGTTTGAAATCGTGGCCGGGCCGATGGGCCACGCCTGCGCCATCAACCTGCGTGTGTTGAAGGAGGGTGCACGCTGGAATCCCGGCTCGCTCAGTTCTGAAACGGTGTCGGGGATGAACACGTGAGACAACGGATTTCATGTCACCCTGAGCGGCGTTCGCAGTAGCGAACGCCTGCGAAGGGTCTCGTCTAGCCATAAGAGGCTCTTCGCGCGAAACGGTTCGGACAATCCACAGGTTAGGCATTCGCGCTCAGGGTGACAGATGAAAAGTTCTTATTCAATTGAATAACGCATACTTCCGTCTGATCCGTTGAACCAAAATGACTTTAACCCCTGAAACAACCTCTCGCGTGCAGCATCTTCAACAAACGATGCAAGCCTGGATGCCCGACTTCATCACCGATCTAGGCTGGCTGGTTAGCCATGATCGTGGCTACATGCACAAACCCGGCGTGGATGTGGCAGTGGAATGGATGCGCTCACAACTGGAAGCGCTGGGCTGCGCGATCCAAACGGTCACAAGTGAGAGCACGGGCAACCTTGTCACCGGCACGCTGCGCGGTCATGGTCAGGGCCGTTATCTGTTGCTCGCTCACCTCGACACCGTCTGGCCGGAAGGCACGGCAGTCAGGTGGCCGTTGGCGATTGACGGCCACATCGCGCGTGGCCCCGGCGCGTGGGATAACGCCAATGGCTCACTCACGGGCTTGTATGTCTTGAAAGCGTTGCGGCAGCTTGAATACGCTGACTTCGGTGAAGTCACGTTATTGTGCAATGGCGATGAAGAACTCGGCTCGCTTTTTTCCGGCGACATCATTCGCCAAGTCGCGCGCGGGCACGACGCCGCGTTTTGCCTCGAGGCTCCGACCCGTGCTGATGAATTTGTCGGGCAGCGCGGCGGCTCGATGGGGTGCACACTGCGCGTCACCGGCCAGCGCGCCCACAGCCAGATGGGCGGCGGCGCGAATGCGATTGTGGAGTTGAGCCACAAGATCATGGCCGCTGAACGGCTCAAGCGCGAGGGCGTGTGGGTGCTGCCCGTCACTTCGCGCGGCGGGACACAATCGGGCATGGTGCCGGATGAGGCCGAAGCCTTGTTCGATGTGAGTTTCCTCAAAATGGACGATGTGGATTTCGTTGAACGCGGTTTCAAAGAGATCGCCGCTCACACGACTGTGCCCGGCACCGCCACCGAACTGTCCACGATTCTCTATCACCCGTCGCAAGAACGTCTGCCCGGCACGGCGCGTTTGTCAACTTTGGCGCAAAGTATCGGGCGAGAGATGGGAATCGAGCTAAAGGATGTGTTCTCTTCCGGGGTTGCCGATGGCTCGTTTGCCAGCGCCGAAGGTGTGCCGACCCTGTGCGGGCTGACGGCCACCGGCGGCGCTGCCCACACGCGCAATGAATGGCTCGACTTGAGTCAGGTCGCGCTACGCGTCAGCCTTGTCGCCGGCCTGGTGATGGCCTGCGTTGCGGAAAAGTGATGAACGTGATTGCCCCCTCCCTAACCCTCCCCCGTGCGGCAAAAGCAGCCGCACAGGGGAGGGGACTCCGCTCCCTTCCCTTGTCCGCCGCTGTTGCGCGACGGGGGAAGGGCCGGGGATGGGGGCCACTACCATTGCAAAACAGAGACCATGAATCCTGACATCACACCCGGCGCGAAGTTCCCTGATTTTGAATTGCCCGACCATCGCGGACGGCTGGCGCGTCTTTCGTCGCTCACCGCGCCAACGCCGTATGATGAAATCCTTGGCTTCACCGACGGTTATCCGTTAATCGTCGTTTTTTATCGTGGCTTCTTCTGCCCGCGTGATGGCGCGCAGATGCGCCAGTTGGTGCATTATCAGGCAGAGTTGTCGGTGAACTATTGCAAGCTCGTCGCCATCAGCGCCGACAAGCCCAAAGTGTGCGGCGCGTACCGCTACGGCCTCGGCGCGGCGTGGCCGTTCCTCAGTGATGAAAAGCGCGCGGCCATTGACGCGCTTGGCATTCGCGATGAGACCGAAGAGGAGTATCCGGGCTGCGCCATCCCGACGACGTTCGTGCTTTCAGCCGATCTGACCATCCACAAGATTTACGACGGCTGGTTCTTCGTGGGCCGCCCGACGATTGAAGAGCTGCGCCACGATCTGCGCGAATTGATGTCGCGCCGCCGCAATTACACTTACGAGTCATACAACCAACCCGAGATCAAACGCATCTGCATCCCAGCGGAGTATTGGGAGCACGGTGCGCCGCCGCTCGGCGCGACTGGCAACCCGGTGGCGCGTGGCGTAGTGGAATGGTTCAGCGTGGATGACGGCTACGGCGTGGTCAAAGCCGATGATGGCCGCTCCATCTTTCTACGCTTCTCTGGCATCCCCGGCCTGGGCTATCGCACCGTGCGCGGCGGCTCGGAGGTCGAGTTCGAAATCGTAGCCGGGCCGATGGGCCACTGGTGCGCGACCAATCTGCGCGTGCTACGCGAGGGTGAACGTTGGGGCCTCGGCTCGCTCACCGCCACCAACGTCTCGGGCATGAACCGGTGAGCGCAGGCCACATGCATGATCTGTTTGATCTGAGCGGCAAGACCGCTCTCGTCACCGGCTGCCGGCGCGGCATCGGGAAGGCGATGGCGGTGGCGCTGACCGAGGCCGGCGCGGACATCCTCGGCGTGAGCGCTAACCTGGAACCGACCGGGAGTGAAATTGAAAGAGAAGTCACCACGCTCGGCAGGAAGTTCGCCGGCTACACCTGCGACTTCGCTGACCGCGAGTCGCTCCATCGCTTCCTCGCGCAAGTCACGAACGACTTCCCCATCATTGACATCCTCGTGAGAAACGCCGGTACCACGCATCGCGCACCCGTCGTCGAATTTCCTGACGTCGAGTGGGATCGTGTGATCGAGGTAAATCTGAACTCGCACTTCATCCTCGCGCGAGAATTGGGCAAGCGAATGGTGACGCGTGGCTCCGGTAAAATCATCTTCACCGCTTCCATCACGACCTTTCAGGGCGGCATTACCATCCCGGCGTACGCTGCCAGCAAAGGCGCCATCGGCATCCTCACCAAGGCGCTCGCCAACGAATGGGCCAGCCACGGTGTGCAGGTCAATGCTATCGCGCCCGGCTACATCGCCACTGATTTGAATGGCGCGCTGCGCGCCGACCCGGCGCGCTTCCGCGCCATCACCGACCGCATCCCGGCCGGGCATTGGGGCACGCCGGATGACTTGAAAGGGCCAATAGTTTTTCTGGCCTCGGCGGCGTCCAACTACGTCAGTGGTGAAATCCTCGTCGTGGATGGCGGCTGGATGGGAAGATGAGCCGTCGCTTAATCACTTCAACTTGCGATGGTGAATAGCTTATATACCTTGACAATGTTAGATTTCGCTCCGGTCGGCGTCCCCGCCGACCGGCCAGCGGCGAG
>JBQTJD010000519.1:0-1580 GCA_052387475.1 Anaerolineales bacterium
GTTATTCAGGATCTTCCCACGCAGTCGGCGAACGGGAACGGCATGTTTTAGCAACGGAGCAAATCGTCACGCAATCGAAAATCCCCTTACCCATTACCCTCTTCGTCGCCGTCATCAACCGCACCGGCTTCTCGCCGCTGGCAATTGTGCTGCGGGTCATCGCCGCGCTCGAAGTGGCCGCGATTGTCTGGCTGATGCGCGGCGCGCGCCTGACGCCAGCGGTGGCCAACAAAGCGTAGTCAAGGGTCGGGTGGTCAAATCAACGAAAACAAAAAGCGCAGGCCACTGAGGCCTGCGCTTTTGACGACTTGACGACAGGACTACCCGACTATTCCCCCAGCCACTTCTCCCACACACTCTTGTTGGCATCCACCCATGTTTGCGCCGCCGCTTCCGGCGTCTTGCCGTTCGCGGTGATGTCGGCCAGCATGTTGATTTGGTCTTTGGTCGTGTAGTTCATGTTTTTCAACAGCGTGTACGCCTCGGGCGCATCGGTCTTCAACTTGGCGTTGCCCGCCTTGTACAACACATCCGGCGGGTAGTCGCAGGCGACCTTGGCCGTATCCGCGTAGCATGCATCGGTATAATCCGGCAGCTTCACCGGGGTGAGGTCATACTTGGCGTGAATGGCATGCGGCGTCCAGAAGTAGAAGAGCACCGGCTCCTGGCGCGCGTACGCGGCATCGAGCGCCGAGAGGATGGCCTGCTCAGAACCGGCGTATACCACCTTCAGCGGCAGGCCGAGGTTGGTGATGATCTGCTCGTCGTATTGCACGAACGATGGGTCGCCGCCGAGGAACTGGCCTAGGTCGCCGGTCTCGGCGGTCTTGAACATCGCCCCGCTGGCTTTGAAACCCTCCCACGTCGCCAGCTCGGGATTCTTTTGCAGCATGTACGTGGGGATGTACCAACTGATCTTGCCCACGACGCCCAGCGCGCCGAGGTCTTCGAGCTTGCCCGAATCAATGTAGTCTATTCGATCTTGGGCGTGGCCGGAGGGCCAGATTTCGAGCGTGGCGCTCAGGTCACCGGAGGCCAGCGCCGGGAATTGGCCGTTCTCGTCAATCTCGACGATCTCGACGGTGTAGCCCAATTCCTTCGTAAGCAAAATCTTGGCGACTTCGACGTTGACGCGGGAGCCATCCCACGGGTTGGCCGCCAGCTTGATGGTCGGCTTGGGGGCGGCCGCGGGCGCGCAGGCCGCTAGGGCCAGCGACAGCATAGTGAGGACTGCGGCGACAGTCCAACAGTTTTTAGACGTTCTCGGGCGCATATTCTTCTCCTTGTGTGATTGGGGAAACTGTTCATGCACCCGGCGCACAAACGCGCCCTGTGTATGAATAGCGAAATTCTAGGCTCCCGCCGCGCCCCTGTCAAATCCGACCTGGCTCATCCAAACCGTTGACTCCGGCAGCCAGTTCTGATATATCAGTCTCGTATCACCGAAATGTTGCCCACCTCCATCCTCACCGCCCACCATCGCCGCAAGCAAGAGGCCGGCTCGCAGAGCGCCGAGGCGTACACCCGCATCCGTGACAAAATCATCGCGCTCGAACTACCGCCGGCCACCCCGCTCGACG
>JBQTJD010000520.1:0-3379 GCA_052387475.1 Anaerolineales bacterium
CCGCCAGACCGACCCGCACGAGCAAATCGCGCGCGCGTACCAGCGTCGTGGAGCCGAGGATGACCAGCGGCGCGAACACCGCGAAGAGCGACAGCAGCAACAGCTTGCGCCGCATGCCAAGCCCCACCACGCGCCGCCGATCCTGCATGCTAAGCGATCCGGCCTGCTCCCACAACCACGGCAGCACTGGGCGAATGGTGGAGTCGGCGGCGAAGTATTCAAACACCCCATGGCTCGTCGAAACGAGTACGGCGATGAGCAATAGATTGATGTACTGGATGAGATCCAATCCGAAATTGAAGAAGTTATTGGCAATGAAAACCAGCACCGTGATCGAACCGAGGAACGACGGCAGATGCAACAACACGATGCGCTGGCCGGTGTAGTAGGGCAGGTTGAGAGCGCGGACGACGGCGCGCCCATAGTCGGCGTCGGGCAGGCGATTGAGCGCGACGGCGATGGGCCGCATTTCGCGGCCAATGCGCCACACATCGAGCACGATAGTGGGCACGAAGGCCAGCGGCCCGAGGAGGAGCAACAGCAGCGCTGCTTGCTCGCGTGTCAGGTCAAGCCCAAAGGTGAAAAGCAGCGCACCCCCGGCCAGCGCCGAGCCGGTGCCGACGAAGTAGTTGCGCAGCAGCCGGTTGCGGAGTGTGGCGGCGGAGATGGGCACAGGGAGCATGGCGCGGCAAGTGTACCGCAAAACGGAGGCCACGAATGGACACCCATCAACACGAATGCGCGCGACTATAATTCGTTTGGTTTCGTGTTCATTCTCGGATTCGCCCGATGCCTTATCTGTTGACCATCTCGGAAATGAAAGCCCTCGAAGCTGCGGCGAACGGCGCCGGCTTGAGCTATGCACAGATGATGGAGAATGCCGGCCGCGCCGTCGCCGAAGCCGTGCTGGCCCGTCTCGGCGATGATCTCGATCCGCACAAAATCGTGGTGCTGTGCGGGCAAGGCAATAACGGCGGCGACGGGTTGGTGGCCGCACACTATCTTTCCAATGCCGGCGCGCGCGTCACGGTGTACTGCGCTCATTCGCCCGAGGAAGCCGATGGAAAAGTGAAACGGCTGCGCGAGAAGAGTATCTTTATCGCCGATGCTGTGAACGACCAGCGCGGGCGCGTGCTGCACAACCTGCTCAACAGCGCCACCGTCATCGTCGACGCGGTGTTTGGTACGGGCGCGCGCTTGCCTCTTACCGGCCCGGGCGCGGAGGTGTTGCGGCAAACACAAGCCGCATTACGTGAGCGTTCCCCGCGCCCCTTCATCGTCGCAGTAGATTGCCCCTCAGGTTTGCAGTGCGATAGCGGCGCGCTTGATCCGCTTGCCCTCACCGCCGACCTCACCCTCACATTTGATTCGGCCAAGCGCGGGCACTTTGTCTTCCCCGGCGCCGACGCGTGTGGCGAACTCGCCATCGCTAACATCGGCATCCCGCCCAACCTGCACACCTCCACCACGCAACTCGCCACCGCCGAAGGGATGCGGGCGCTGTTGCCCGCTCGTCCTCGCGATGCACACAAGTACATGTTCGGGCGTGTGCTCGTCGTTGCGGGGTCCGTCACCGTCACGGGCGCGGCGTACCTGGCGGGTCTCGGCGCGTATCGTGTGGGCGCGGGCCTCGTCACGCTCGCCATCCCGCGTTCGCTGCATCCCATCCTCGCCGCGCAATTGCCCGAAGCCACATGGCTCGTGCTGCCCGAAGACAACGGTGTGATTGCGCGCGAGGCGGCTGAAAAAGTGTTATCGAATTTGAGCAAAGCCAGTGTGTTGCTGATGGGGCCGGGCTTTGGAACGGAGAAGACGACCGGTGATTTTGTGCGACGTGTGCTGGAAGGGGAGACGACACGGACGCCGCTCGGCTTCGGCGGGCGGGTGCCTGTGGAGCCGTCGCCGGCATCACTCCCGCCAATGGTAGTAGATGCCGACGGCTTGCAGTTGCTCGCGCAGATTGACGACTGGCCGAAGCTGCTTCCGCCGAACAGTGTACTCACTCCTCATCCCGGCGAGATGGCGGCGCTCACCGGCATCAACACACAAACTCTGCAAGCCGATCGCATCGGCAGCGCGCGGAAGTTCGCGGCAGAGTGGGGGCACACCGTTGTGTTCAAGGGCGCGTTCACCGTCGTCGCTGCCCCGGATGGGAACACCGTCGTTCAACCCTTCGCCACCTCCGCCCTTGCGCACGCGGGCACGGGCGATGTATTGGCCGGAGCGATCGCGGGGTTGATGGCTCAGGGGCTAACCGCGTACGACTCTGCGATGGCTGCGACATATCTGCATGGCCGCGCGGGTGAATTGGCGGCGCAGAGGTTGGGCACACCGGCGAGCGTGCGCGCCCGCGACGGGGCCGACGCGCCCACCCAGGCGCTCGGGTAATTAAACCCGTCGGGGCGCCGCTTGCGTCCCCCCTACGGAAACTCAAATGATATGACGTAGACCGTCACTCCCGCGCAAGCGGGAGTCCAGTGCCAGCGACATGGATACCCGCACAAGCGGGTATGACGTTGATCAAAGGTGTGGCCTTGATATCAACGTTGCGTAAAGTCAGGGTCTAACTTTCGCTGGGGATTTCGACTGCACCCTCACTGGCCGAAGATGATTTGCGCCCCAAGCGCGTCGTGATTTTTTCGCGCTGCTCCTCGTACACGGCCTTGCCACGTTCGGCGAGTTCTTCGGTTCGGGCGCGAGCCTCGGCGGCCAACTTCTCCGCTCGCGAGAGCGCTTCGGTGGAGGCCTGCTCGGCGCGCTCGCGCGCCGTCATCGCGGCGTCCTCGGCGCGGCGGCGCGCGTCTTCGGCAGTGTCGTAAGCCTGGTCGCGCAACTCAATGCTGCGCTGCCGTAATTGCGCCCGTGTCTCTTCGCCGGATTGCGGCGCCAGGATTAGAGCGACTGCCGCGCCCACCAGCCCGCCGATGACGAAGCCGGTGAAGAACGCGCCAAAGTCGCTGTCATCGTTGTCTGCCATGGTGAAATCTCCTTGTGACTAAAGTTCTGTCAGATGTTGAGAAAGGTATCAACGGATTGAACGGAGAAACACTTGGATTGAACGGAAACGAACGATTGAGCTTGTTATCCGTGCAATCCGCTTTCACCATCAGTTCAATCCGTTGATTGTCCTCCGCCAAAGTCTATCTCCGGAAGATGTTGCCGAACGCGCTCAGTGTTTCCACCATCTTTGCCAGCCCGGCCACATAGCTGTTCAACTTCATAATCGGCTCGGTGAGATTTTCGCTGACGAACAGAGTTGTGCCGCGCACGGTGTTCACCGTCTCCTGCGTCGCCTCGAGGATGGGCTTGATCTCGTTCTTCAGCAAGTTCGTCAACACGGCCAGTTGCACCATCAGTATGGTCAGCGCCGCGCCGATCA
>JBQTJD010000521.1:0-4978 GCA_052387475.1 Anaerolineales bacterium
GAGACTCAGGCAAATTTGAATTCTCAATCGACATCGACTCACGCATCACGTCGGCAGTACTCTGCCGCTTTCACGTTTCACTTTTTTGTAGTGCACGTTACTCAATCCCCTCAACCGCTCCGCCGCCTGCTCGGGCGTGATGTCGCGCTGGGGCATGGCCAGCATCTCGTAGCCGACCATAAATTTTTTTACCGTCGCCGAGCGAAGCAGCGGCGGGTAGGCGTGCAGATGCAACACCCACTCGGGATGCGGCTGCCCATCAAACGGGGCTTGATGAAACCCCATTGAGTACGGGAACGAAGTCTCGAAGAGATTGTCGTAGCGGATCAGCACCCGCCGCAATACCTCGGCCAGTGAGGTGAACTCCGCATCCGTCAACTCCGGCAGGGCGCCGACCGCGCGGTGCGCGACCACCATCATCTCAAACGGCCATACCGCCCAGAACGGCACGAGCGCGGTGAAGTGCTCGTTCGTCGCGAGTATACGCTCGCCGCGTTTGCGTTCTTCTTCCACATAATCCAACAACAGCGGGCGGCCATGCTTACTGAAATAACCGGCTTGCGAGTCCAATTCTTTCGCCGGCTCGTTCGGCAGTGAGTGCGTGGCCCAGATCTGGCTGTGCGGGTGCGGATTGCTGCATCCCATCACCGCGCCTTTGTTTTCAAAGACCTGCACGTATTCGATGTAGTCGAGCGCGCCTAACTCCGCCGACTGCGCCGCCCATGTGCGCAATACGGCCTCGACTTCTGGCACGCTCAGTTCGGGCAGCGTCAGGTCGTGGCGCGGCGAGAAGCACACGACGCGACAGAGGCCGGGAACTGATTCGGCGGAGAATAGGGATTGGGGATTAGGGATTAGCGATTGGGAATTATTTCCCTCGTTTCCCCCATTTCCTTCATTTCCTGTTTCCGGCGGAAGCACCGCCATAAAATCATTGTCGAACACGAACGTGCCGGTGTAATTTGGATTGTGAACTGCGCCGCCGACGCGGGCGTTGCCGGGGCAGAGGTAGCACGTGGGGTCATACGCGGGCAGTTGCTCATCCTGCCCTTTTTCCACCTGCCCGAGCCACGGGCGTTTGGCGCGGTGCGGTGAGACGAGCACCCATTCGCGGGTGAGCGGGTTGAAGCGGCGGTGAGGGAGGGTGAAGTTCATAGGTGTCAGATGTCACGACATCGTGAACATTGTGGCGGCCACGAAATAGCGCGGCGAAGTGTCACGACATCGTGAACAGATTGGCGAAATCGGGTTGAAGTCGGCGAACAGGCTCAGCGATTTCATACGACGAATGTTTCATCAAGGTCCAGTCAGCGTGTGGATTTCGGCGATGCCAAATCTCCAGCGTATGGCGATGGGTGATGAGGGTCGCCCACACATAGTGACCCGCCAGTCGTTTGCCCACACGCCAATCTTCGTTGAGAATACGGATCGTGCCTTCGGGTTGAACCCGCCGGAGGAAATGCACCCGCCCGGCGGTAATGGGCAAGGGATCGGGGAGGCCGTGAAGCAAGACCCGTGTCAGGCGGGGCCGGTCTTCGTGGTGTTGGGCCTGGCCGGGGGTCAAGCCCGCCAGCCTCGGCGGCGTGTAGTCGTCCCGATACCAACTGAGGAAGGCCGGGCTGAGGCGGCGCACATCGCCGGGACAACGAAAGTGATGGCGCTGCCAAAAGGCCGGTCCACCCCACAGCCCGTTGAGGCGTTCCACCGCCGAATTGCATTTGGGTTCGGCGTAGGGCAGAAAGATCAATTCGACCCCGACGAACAGACACAGGCGCAGGAAGGTTCCAAAGACGCGCGGCGCTTTGTAGCCGCCGCAGAAAATAGCGTCGTTGTCGGTTTGCTAAAAGTGTGGGATTCCCAGGGTTTTCCAGCTGTCCAGCACATGCTGGTGCACGGTCGCCAGCGACTTGTTGTCGGCCAAGGTTTGGGTCATGGCCCGCGTGCGCAAGTTCAGCGTGTGGAAGGCATAGATCTTGGCCCCGCCTTCCAGATAGCGACAGGTCCAATCCAGCGCATCCAGACTGCCCGACAATTCCTCGCTCGGCGCGGGAAAGTACGCCGAACAGTCCGCGGCGAGAGGCGTAATCAACTTCGCCTGGCTCAACACCCGGCCAATCGTCCGTTCGGACGGCGGGCCTCGGCGCGGCATCAACTTTCTCAACTCGCGGCGAATGGCGCGGGCCCCGACCAGTCCGGCTTGGGCGCGCGCCAACCGGCGGCGGGTCTGCACAATGATCTCTCGCATGCTCGCCGGCCACGCCCGGGGACACTGGCGCGGACGACGGCTTTGAGCGTGCAAGCCTTTGATACCCTGTTGACCATAGCGCCCTCGCCATTTCGACAACCAACCGCGACTGCGCCCGAGGCGATTCACAACCTCGCTCGGCCGATATCCTTGTGCCAACAAGCGGATCGCGCGCCGACGCAACGTCCGTTCCGTTTTCTCGCCCATGCATCCTCCTCGCTAGGAGAATGCAATCATAGGTCGCGTTCAACCTGATGTTCACGATGTCTTGGCACTTTTCCGAACTAAAACTGTTCGCGATGTCTTGGCACTCGACACATAGGGGCTGGGAGATAAGGGGTGAGGGATTAGGGATTAAGTTTGCGGCGGACATGATCGAGCCATTGCTGGGCAAGCGCTGCGTCCGGGCTTTGTACTTGCGTCAGCAAAGCTACCGCCTGTGTCAGCGAGCGTTCCGCATCCGGCAAACGCTCTAGCGCAATCAACGTCGCACCGGTATTTACTAATGTGACTCCCTCCGCGTGTCGGTCGCCGACTTCCCGATGAATGACTAGCACCTGCTCAAATTGCGCCAGCGCCTTGTCCTTCTGCCCCAGCGCGTCGTACACCAACCCGATGTTGTTCAGCGTCGTGCCTTCCATCGGGCGATTGCCGACTTCACGATGGATCGCCAGCGCCTGCTGATAGGAGTTCAGCGCTTGTTCCCGTTGACCCATTTCGTCATGGATGACGCCTAATAGATTGATCGTTTGGGCTTCCCCAGTGGAGTCACTCAATTTCCTCGCAAGGGTCAGCGCATCCTTAAGAAGGGTTGTTGCTTCTCCGTATTTTCCCAGGTGCCACATGATCAGTGCGACATTGTATAGCGCATCTCCTTCAAGCTCACTGTCCTTGTCAGAGCGGGCTTGCGCAAGAACTACTTCCATCCAAACCAACGACTCTTTCCACCGGCCACGATTGAGAAGGAAATCAAACACGGCATCAGCATATGAATGGCAGGTGCCAGGAAACAGTGATTGTGTCAAACTCCAGCCATGCGTAATCTGCTCAAAAGTCGTCTCCACCTCACGCCAGTTTTGCTCCTTCGCGAAGCGACGGTAGTGCCCGGCATGGCGGGCAGCGCACTCTGCGTGCTCGCCCGCACGCTGCAACAGCGCCAGGGCGTAGGCGCGCAGCAGCGCGTGCTGGGTGTACGCGCCGTCGTCGGTTTTGGTGAGGAGTGCGCGGCGGGTGAGGGTGCGGAGGAACCCCACCCCCGGCCCCTCCCCTCTCGCTTCGCTCGCGGAGAGGGGTGCCTCTTGACCCCACACTGCGAAAATGGCGGGCGGGTCGAACGGCGCGGGGGCGAAGACGCCGAGGGCGCGGAAGCGGCGCTGGGTTTCCGGGTCGAGGGCGTTGTAGCTCAACGCGAAGCACGCCTCCACGCTGTGGTCGCGGTCTGCGCCGCTGCCAAGTTTGAGAAAGTCGAGTGATTGCCGTTGTTTGAGTTGCTGCGCCAGCGTGGGCAAATCGGCAGGGGAATCGGCCAGCCCGGCGATCAGTTCGAGTGCGAGCGGCAGGCCCTCGGTGAGTGCCGCGATCTCGCGGGCCGCAATTGTGCGAGCGGCGGGTTCGTGCGCTTCGAGCGGGCCGAGCAGTTTCGCCAGCAGCGCCACCGACTCATCGGCACTCAGCGCGCCGAGGCGCTCGACCCGGCAGCGCAAAGCTCTGGCGAGGCCGGCGTCGCGCGTGGTGAGGAGGATCGCGCACTCCGGCGGCGCGGCCTCCAGCAGAACGCGCGCGGAGTCTTCATCCCACACATCGTCCAAAATCACGCACAGGCGGCCGAGCTTCGCCAGCATCGAGCGCACGACGCTGGCGCGCGCGCCGGCGTCCGGCAGGGCGCTGAGGTCGGAGCGCGGGTCGGCGTGCCGCGCCCACACATCCAGCGCGGTGAGGGTATTTGGTTGTGGTCCGAGCGTCCACCACAGCACGCCGCCGGGGAAGTGCGGGTGCAACATCTCCGCCGCCTTTTGCGCCAGCGCGGTCTTACCGATGCCGCCCATACCGTGTACGGCAGTGATGGCGACGGACTCGCCGGAAACCAACAGCCGGATGAGTTTGCTGAGATCAGCCTCGCGGCCGGTGAAGTGTGCGGGCGGGCGCGGCGGGGCGGCGGTGAGGAGGGGCCGCTCGGCTTCGTGAATATGCGTCTCGTGTTTGTCGCGCAGAACGAGATCGCGCTCAACATTCACATCACGCCCGGCGCGCATTGTTGGGTTGCGTTGTTCGGTTTTGTCGGCCATCACTCACCCCATCCTCTGCGTTTTCGGCGTTACTCCACCTAACAAATAGCTTTTCGACCACCACCGCCCGGAAATGAATTTCCGGGCTAGGAGTTGCGCCGGGTCAACCCGGCTTGTTTGTCAGCCCGATTTATCGGGCGCAATAGCCCGGCGATTCATCGCCGGGTGTTCGTGTCCAATCGTTATTTTCGATGGTCATTGATCGGAACCGCCTGCCCGTCAGTGTAGCGCGTCTTTTGCTTTCTGTTCCACACCGTCACGCTGCCCGCGCCGGCCACGGTGTACGAACCATCCGCGCACACCAGCGCCGTGAAGCCATCAATCCCCACCAACACCCGCTTACCAATGACCGTTTTGATCATCCCACCCCAGCGCTCACCGAACTCATCGTAGTGCGGGACGATGACGGTGTTGGGCAGACGATTGAAGACCTTCTTCAGCGGGAGCA
>JBQTJD010000522.1:0-19310 GCA_052387475.1 Anaerolineales bacterium
CACTTCAGCGACAACCGGCGCGCCTCACCGAGCGCCCACAGCACAACGAACAAGACTACATACAGGCTGAGTGATGACCATGCGTCGTAGACGTAAGCGACGCCGGCGTAAGCCGCTACGGAAAGCAGCGCCACCCAGCGCAACCCGCGCAGGAGCTGGTCTAAAACCTCCTCGCGCGCTCGGCGCATCGCCGCCCGTATCTCGCGCGTAATGCCCGTGCGCCGGTAGATGCCGCTGTCACGTTCCTCGGTATTCTCCGGCTCGACGGCGCCGCCGCGCGATGTTGCGTCCGGCGTGGTCGGCGCTTCGTCAAGCTTGCGCTCATGCGCGCGCTCACGCGCCGTCACCGCTCACCTCCGCGCCCGCCGCCCGCGGATGGCCCGCCACCCGCGGATGGCCGTTCGCCCGTTTGCAATTTCACCACCACCTCGCTCGCGCCCATGGCGCGCCCCAGTTGCCGGATGCCGCTCTGCAAAATGAAGGCCGGGTTGAGGGTGGAACGGATCTCGTCGGTGATTTCGGTGATGAGACGTTCGCGCTGCTCACGCAGTTGGCTTTCCTGTACCAGCACGGCGCTCTCCAGCGCGGTTGCCAGTTGCGCGGTGATGGTGGCGATCATCGCTTGTTCGGCGTCGCTGAGAGGGCCGGTCGTTCGCCGGTGCAGTTCGATGGCGCCGATGACGCGGTCGCGCAGTCGCAAAGGAATCTCAAGCGGCTGCCTGCTCATTTCAGCGCCCGGCTCCAAATCGTAGACGGTCTCACGCGAGCCGGCGCCGAGCACATCGTGCCATTGCGCGCTGAGCGATTGTTGATAGCGCAGGCGGCTCTCGGTCAGCGCGGCCTGGGTGCGTCCAAAAAATTCGGCATTCTCAATGGCGATGCTTAACTGGTCGGTCAGCACTTGCAAGGCCTGCACGTCACTCTCGCCAAAAGCGTTGATCTCCCGGCTCTGCACGTCGAGCACACCCAGCAGGCGCTCGCCCACGAGCAACGGCATGCACAACTCGGAGCGTGTCTCCGGCAAGAGTGGGTTCTTGAAGTGGAACGGGTCATCGGCCACGTCGCGGGCGATGCGGAGCTTGCGGTTTTGCGTCACCCAGCCTACCAGCGAGCGCGAGCCAATGGCGAGTTTATGCCTGGCGGCTTTCAATTGCGCGCCAAGCTCACCGGTCGATTCGCGCAGCACGGCGTACTCGCCCGCCTCATCAATCAAAAAGACCGAGGCATGATAGAAGCCGAAGCGTGCGCGGATCATTTCCACCGCCAACTCGAGCAGTTCATCCAAATCGCGCACACCGGCAGTGGCGCGGCTGATGTCGGCGGTGGCCTGCAATTGCGCGGTGCGCTCGGCGACGCGTTCCTCCAATGTGTGCAGAGACTCCTGCAATTGCGCCGTCATGGCGTTGAAACTTTGCGTGAGGGTGCGAAGCTCATCCGTAGCGCCAAGTTCCGCACGTGCCGCAAGATCACCACCGGCCACGCGTTGAGCGGTTTGAGTGAGGGAGGTGATGGGCCGCGTCAGCGCGTTGGTGGCGAGCGCGGCCAGGGCGGCCACCGGCAAAGCAAATGCCAACGCCAGCAACACCGTATTGCGGGTTTGCTCACGCGCCGGGGCTAACGCCGACGCTTCGGGCTGTGAAGCCAACATCACCCACGGGCGGGTGCGGAGCGGCAGCAGCGCTGCGAGATGCGGCTCGATGTTTTCCGTGCTGTGTACGCGGCCCGCAAAGTAGACCGGTTCGCCATCTTGCGCCGCTTGCACGCGGGCGGCAAGTTCGGGCAGGCCGGCGTCCAATTGCGCCGCTGTCCGGGGCGGCAAACGCCCGGCCAATTCCAATGTGGCGCGCGTGGCCGCGTCGGGCATTTGCGCGTAGCGCCAGACCTCGTTGCCGCTGATTTCATTGTCTGCCAGGCGCAACCCATACTCATCGAACAGCGCCACATTCAGTTCGTCGTCGGCGTTGTTTTGCCCCACCACGCGCCCGAGCCAGCCCGCGTCCATCTGCGCCGCCAACACGCCTACCCGCTGGCCGGTTTTGTCGAGCACGGGCGCGGAAAAGAATAGCGTTGGCCCGCTCGTGTTTGAGAAGGAGATGGGCGACACGTACGGCTCCCCCGTGGCCAGCGGCGCGAGGAAAACTTCGCCTTGAAAGAAATCGGGATCTTCAACCTTGGAGGCGGTGGTGAGCGCGACGTTGCCCAACCCGTCCAGCAAGTAATAGGCTTCCATCGCTCGCGTGGCGTTTGGGTCGGTGGCATTCGTCGCGGGGATGTCTTGCAAGACGCTGAAAACGTAGAGCACTTGCGCTTCCAACGCACTGCCGCCTCGTTGATCGCGCGGGAGCGCCAGATAGGCGTGCAAAGACGGCAGCTGGCCCTGCACACTGATGGTGCTACGCGCCGAGTCGATGAAGTTGTCGAGGCGGGATGCAGTTTGCTGAGCGGAAGCCAGCAGCGAGCGGTTCGCGGCCATCTGCAAATCGGCGCGGGCTTGTTGGTCATTGAGATAGCTCACCAACGCCAGCGGCGCCAGGGCCAGCGCCAAAAAGCCCAGCAACATCTGGGTGTTCAGGGCGTAGCGCCGAAATTGTGACGCGACCAGCACGGTGAGCACGAGCGCGACTAAGCCGGTGGCCAGCGGCAGGGCCACTCGTTGTGTCGTGTCCGGCAATGTCAAACGTGACCACCACCCGAACGAGTCAAAAAACAAATCCACTAGCAAGGTAGCGATAGCAGCGGCGACGCCGACAATGACGGCGATACGGGTGGCCCGGTCGCTGAGAGTGAGGGTGGCGATAGCAGCGACATCCACGACGAGCGCGATGCCGAGCAAGATGCCGAGGTCGGCAATCAGCGCCGAGATGATGGGGAAGAGGAACGATAACCCCAGCACGAGCAACAGACCGCTGGCCGAGGCGCGGCCGGTATGGCTCAACCACAGGCTGAACGCAGACACGCCGGCCAACAGCGCTACTGCCACGGCGCTCAATTCAACTCCAGTAATGGCCGGCGATGAGAGATAGGCAATGACCAAGGCGCTGCCGAGCAGAATGGCCGTCAGCAGCAGCACCAGCGACACACGATACGCGTTGCGCGCCTCCAGTGACGCAGTCACAGGTGACGCAGTCACACCCTCACCGGCCATTGTCGCTCCCGTCGCGCGGCGCGGGCGCAAGTGAAACTTGCGCTTCGGAACTACTGTTCCGCTCTCTCGCGCCGCGAAGCGGCGCGTCATCCCCAAACAGCTTCACCACCGCGCGCTGCGCGCCCAAAGCCCGCCCCAACTCCAAAGCTGCACTTTCCAGAATCGTCTCGGGCTTAAGCGATTGGTGAATCTTGTTGGTCAGCGCCAGGGTTAGATCTTCCAGTTGCAAGACGCGCTTTTGCCGGCTGAGCAGCCGGTCATTTTCGACCGCGACCGCGATTTGATCAGCCAGGATTTGCAGCGTCTCCGCATCGGCCGGGGAGAGGGCATTATAGCGCTCGCTCTGCAGTTCCAGCGCGCCGGTGACGCGCTCACCGACTCGCAATGGAAAGGCGGCGGCGGTGCGCACATCGGCTAGGCGCTCCTCAAGTTCCAGCGTGCTGTCGGCGGCGACATCGTTTACGATGCGTGGGGCCAGGCTGACTATCGCCTGCCCAACCACTGTCGATGACCCGAGCAGAGCGCGGCTGCCTTTCGGCCTCATCCACGATCCGGCAGCCTCCTGCACGATCGCTGCGCCCGTTTCCTCCAACAAGATAACCGCGACCCGCTCACATCCAAACCGCTCGCGGATCACATCCACGACCCGGGCCAACAGCGGCTCCAGGCCCTGGTTCGCGACGGCGGCGCGGCTGATGTCGGCGGCGGCGGCCAATTGCCGGGCGCGCGCCTCCGATGTGCTGCGCAGCGAGCGATAGGTGATTTGCAGATCATCGCTCATACGATTGAAAGCGGCGGCCAGCACACCCAATTCATCGTCGCGCTGCACCTCCACCCGGGCGTCGAGGTCGCCGCCGGCGATGCGCGTTGCGCCAGCCGTCAGGGCGCGGATGGGCGCAGTCAGCCGGCGGGTAAACAGGAGGGCCACGCCGAGGCTAAACAGCGCGGCGAGCAACGTAGCGCCCGCCAGGATGAGGGCGGTTTGTTGTAGCGGCGCAAAGGCCTCGGCGGAGTGTTGCTCGACGAGCAGGGCCAGTTGATATTGATCGAGCCAGTTGTAACGGCCCACTACCCACTCGCCCGTGGGATTGAGGTACTCGGCGTTGCCATCGGCGTTTTGTTGCACTGCGCGGCGGACGCCTTCGCTATCAACGCGAGTCGAGATGGAGGTAATGAAGCGCCCCAGTTGATAGCCATCTCGTGTCACGGCGTATGCCTGCCCGGTCACCCCGAGGCCGGGAGCGGGGGCGATGATTTTGAGGAGCGGTTCATCGTGCAGGATACCGAGCAACAACGCGCCGGTGCCCCGATTCGGACTGATGACCGGTGCGGACGCCAGCAACGTCACCGTATCCACCAGGAGAGCGGGGTTGTATTGTGGCGGGACGAACATCGGCTCGTAACGCAGCGGCTCGAAAAATGTTTCCGACGCCAACGACCGCCCGCGCCAGTCTCGTCCATCGTTGCTCGCTGCCAGCACTTCGCCATCCTCCGCTCGTACGAGCAGCACGCTGGCGAAGGCGGGATGGTTGACGGCAAAGCGTTCCAGCGCCGCGCCAAGCGAGGGTGAGTCAACTCCGGCCAACCGGCTCTCCACCGCTTGCTGTAGCTCCGGGGCGGCGGCCAGATCAGTCAGCTCAGCCACCTGTTGGTTCGCCCATTGATCCAGTTGTGACTCTTTTGTAATTGACAGCGAATTGAGTTGGGCGTTGACGAGGGAGGAGTAGTTCGACCGGGCTTGTTGATATACTAGCAGAGTGACGACGAGGAGGGGCCCGAGCGCGAGCGCAAGGCTGAGCAGCAGCAGGTTGCGCGTCAGGCCGCCGTGGCGCGCCCCTGGCGCGTCAGAGAACCGCTGCGCGGTTCTCCCAGCGGCGTTCTCGCCGCCGCGCAGGTCGCGGAAGGACTCAGTCGCCGCGGGACTCTGGGGATGGCGCATGCGGCCCTCCAACCGAAGTGTTTATTGTTCCCACACCGGCTCGCCCTTGAGCAGCCGGCGGATCTGATCGGGGAATCGGTCGGGATCGAGCGGTTTACCGAGAAAGCCATTGAAGCCGGATGACCGGGCCTTATTGAGCTGCTCCAGGCTGGCTTCAGCCGTAACCGCCACGACGATCGTTTCCTTGAGCTTTGGCGTGGCGCGGACTTTGTTGAGTGCGGCGTATCCATCCTCGTAAGGCAACCGCAAGTCCATTAGAATTAGGTCGATGCGCGGCAGCGTATCGGCAAACTCCACCACCTGCCAGCCGGAGGTTTTCCACTCGCAGCGCGGCACGCCCATGTAGGCCAGCATGCGGGCCATCAGCACAAAATTAGAAACGTTATCCTCAACGATCAGGATGGTCGCATCTTTCGGGTTCACCGGCTCGCGCGTGTAGGTTTCAACAGACATTGACGGTGTCTCCCATACCCTCATGGGGTCGAGGTCTCAGTTCGCGAATCAAGGTAGTACGCAATCTGTCCCGGTAGTGCATCCACATCTATCGGCTTTTGAATGTAACCATCGCAACCGGCGATGACTGTGCGTTCGTAGTCGCCCTTCATCACATTGGCGGTCAGCGCCACGACGCGCACATGCTGGAGTTCAGGTAGTGCCTTGAGTTTGGCCGTCATCTCATAGCCATCCATCCCAGGCAGATTGATGTCCATGAGGATGAGGTCTGGCCGTTGGGCTATGGCTTCGGCCAAGCCGCTGTATGGGTCTTGAGCCAGGATGACGCGATACCCGGCCGCTTGTAACACGCGTTGCACCAGCACGCGATTGTCGGCATTGTCTTCGACATACAAGATGCGGGCGCCCCGCTCCGATGCTGGCCTGTCCATCAAAACCGAATTTTAGCGCAGCCAGTGCTTCAGCCGGAGGGCACACCCAGCGGGTGAGTGTGAAATTGGTTGGAAGGCCCGCCCAAAAACTCAGCCCCCGTATTACCGGGGGCCAACGGGCCAAACGGCGGCACGCCCGAGTGCGTTTGATAGAATTGAGAGCGGGTGATGGGATTCGAACCCACGATATCTTGCTTGGGAAGCAAGCGTTCTACCACTGAACTACACCCGCATCCGGCTTTCTGGCCGAAACCCGGCGCGATTCTAGCCGATGCCCTAGGTCGGGTCAAGCACAGTTCTTGCATGTAGGTGAGTTTGTGCCAACGATGGTCTCTGCTCCCACACCCCGCGATCATATCGAAGCGCTCTACGAGGTCTCGCGCGCGCTCAATTCGTCGCTCGACCTCGAGGCCGCGCTGGCTGTCGTCATCGATTCGGCCATCCGCCTCTCTGGCGCCGAGCGCGGCTTCCTCATGCTATCCGATGAGTCGGGGGCCCGCCTCGATTTCCGCATCGCCCGCAATGCCCGCCATGAAAGCCTGGCCGAGAGTGACTTCGAGGTGAGCCGCTCAGTGGTACAGGAAGTGGCCCGCTCCGGACGCTCGGTCGTCACCCTCGACGCGCAGAAGGACCCCCGCTTCACTGACAAAGCCTCCGTCATCAACTTTTTGTTGCGCTCGGTCATGGCCGTGCCGCTCAAAGTACAGGGTCGGCTGATCGGGTTGCTGTACGTGGACAGCAAAGCCCGCGATGGTCAATTCGGCCAAAGTGATTTGGATTGGCTGGGAACATTCGCTGATCAAGCCGCAACGGCCATCCTCAACGCGCAGTTATACGAGGCGCAAAAGCGCGAGGCCGAAATCCGGCGGGTGTTGCTGGAGGTGGCGCGCGTCGCGCAGGCCGCCACCACTGTCAGCGCCCTCACCCAATCGCTGGCGGAGCGGTTGCCTGACTGGATGGCGTGTGACCGTTGCCTGTTGTTTCTCCTCGATCCCGACAGCGCCGCCTTTCGCCCGGTGGCCTTTTCGCACGTGGCTGATCGGACTTTCTTCGAGTCGTTGGGTTCGCTTGATCTGGCGACGATCCCGCTAGCCGAGCGGTTGCGACACGAGCGGCAACCGGTGCGCGTCTCAGCCGCGGAAGTGCGCGCGCGCATACCGGCGGAGTGGCTCCTTAGCTTGCAGCCCGCCGATGTGTTGATGGTGCCCATCCGGTCGGACGCGGCGCTCATCGGCGTTTTGATTCTCGATAACTCTTTAGGCGGCCATCCCTTCGAACAATTGACGTTGGAGTTGGCGGATGCCCTTGGGGATCAACTGGCGACGGCCATTCAACGATTACAATTGTTTGAGACATCCACCCGTCAACTCCATGAGCTGAATCTGCTCAACGCGGTTTCGGCGGCCGCCACCGAAGCGGCGAGCGTGCATGAGTTGACCGAACGGGTCATGCACGTCATCAATCCGGTCTTTGGCACCGAGGGGCTGGGCATCATGCTCTTGGATGAGGCCTTGCAGAGCCTGCGCCTTTATCCCGGCGCCGCCGGCGACTCGGAGGAGGGCATCATCATTCCCCTCGGCCAGGGCATCGTCGGTCAGGTGGCGTTTACAGGTCAGGCCTGGCGCGTGCCCGATGTCACAAAAGAGCCGCATTACCTCGGCCTGCGCCCTGACACACGCTCCGAATTGTGCGTGCCGCTCAAAGCGGCGGATCGGGTCATCGGCGTCATCAACGTCGAAAGTTCCCGCCTCAACGCCTTTACAGCCACCGATGAGCGCCTGTTGATCACGGTGGCCGGTCAACTGGCAACGGCAATTGAAAAACAACGCGCCCTCGAAACTGAACGTGAGCAGCGCGCCTTGGCCGAAGCCCTCCGCGATGTGGGCCTGGCGTTGACGCTCGACACCGAAATCGAGGTCGTGCTGGATCGGTTGCTCGTCTCGATCGCGCAGTTCGTAGCCTATGACGCCGCATGTGTGATGTTGGTGGAGAACGGTCGCACACGAATGGCGGGTGTGCGCGGCTACGAACAGTTTGGCCCCGCCGTGCTGGAGTCGGTGCGTGCTTTATCCTTCGAGGTTTCGCAGACGCCCAATCTACGACGGTTGATGGAGAGCAAACAACCGTTCAGTGTGATGGATGTCGCACACGACCCGGAGTGGCAGCCTACCCGGACCACACCACTGTTGCGGTCGTGGCTCGGAATGCCCGTCATCGCGGGCACTGAAACGGTCGCCTTCATTTCGCTGGAAAAGATCGAGCCAAACTTCTACCGCTCCACCCACGCCAGCCGGCTAGCGGCCTTTGCGGGATATGCGGCCCTGGGTTTGCGCAACATCACACTGTTTCAATCCGCCGAACGGCGCGCCGCCGAGTTGGATGCGGTGCGTATCGCCAGCCTCAGCCTGACCTCCAGTTTGACCGTGCATGAGGTCCTGGATGCCATCCTCGCCGGCGCGCTCAGTCTGCTACCGGGTGCTTTCCATACAGTCATCTACTTGTATCAAAATGACAGGCTCATTTTTGGCGCGGTGTTGTGGGACGATGGCAACCGCACGCGGCCGGTGCCGCAGCCGCGACCGAACGGGATGACCTACACTGTGGCCCACACAGGTGAACCGATCGTGGTGGCAGATATGAACGGTCACCCGTTGTTTGCCGGAACGGATTTTCTGTGGCAGTCACTCATCGGTTTGCCGCTTAAAATCGGCGCCCGCGTCGTCGGCGTGATGAACGTAGCGTACCCGACCCCGCGCCCCTTCAGCGAGGCGGAGTTGCGCATCCTGCGCTTGCTCGGCGAGCAGGCCGCCGCGGCCATTGAAAACGCGCGGCTGTTCGATGCCACCCGGCGACAGGTGGACGAATTGACCTTGCTGCACGCCGTGGCGGTGGCCGGCGCCGAAAGCTCCGGCGTCGATGCCCTTATCGAGCGCGCGACGCAAATGATCGGCGATGCGCTACGCGTGCGCCACTGCGGGGTGTTGCTGCTGGAGCCGAACGGGCTAACGCTCAGGCCGCACGCGTCTTACCGCGGATCGACCCTGCCCCATGTGACGCTGGGAGAAGGCGTGACGGGCCGCGTGGCCAGCAGCGGCAAAGCTTGGCGTCTGCCGGATGTCAAGCAGGAAAAAGTCTATTTGCCGGCCGAAGCCAGTACGATTTCCGAGTTGTGCGTGCCGCTCAAAGTCAACGACCGCGTCATCGGCGTCATCAATGCGGAGAGTGACCGGCTCGAGGCTTTCACCGAAGCCGATGAACGCTTGCTCATCACGGTGGCCGGGCAGTTGGCGACGGCGGTCGAAAAGACTCGCTTGCTCGAGGCCGAACGCCGGGCGCGAGAGCAGGCTGAAACCTTGCGCGAGGTCGCCAGCCTGCTGAATGCCACGCTGGAACGCGACGAATTGGTGGATTTGATCCTGGGGCAATTGGCGCGCCTGGTGAAGTACGACAGTGCGACCGTCATGCTGCTGGACGAGAACTTGCTGCACTTCATTGCTCAGCGTGGCATAGCGCCGGCGCACACTTTGCCGGCCACGCTGCCCGTGGGCTACTATCCTTACATCCCGACCGTAATCGAGGATCGGCGCCCGTTCATGGTGGCCGATACGCACAGCGACCCGCGCTGGGTCCGTTCCGAATGGGCCGAAAATGTTCGCTGTTGGCTGGGCGTGCCCTTACTCGTGAAGGAGAAGGTCATTGGCATCCTGAATCTCGATAGCCACCAGCCGGGTTTTTACACCGCCCACGATGCCGAGATGGCGCTGGCGCTGGCCAATCAGGCTGCCGTCGCGTTGGAGCGGCTGCGGCTGATGGAGGAAACTCAGCAACGCGAGCGCGAACTCTCGCTGCTGCTCAACCTCGCGCAGGTGGCCTCCTCCAGTTTGGAAGTGGGCGATGTCATTCAGCACGTTGCCAGTGTGCTCGCTCGAACCCTGAACGTCGATGCGTGTGCTATCTCCATTTATGACCCAATCACACGCGCCGTCCGCAGCCTGGGCGTGCACGTGGTGGGTGCCGAAGACGATCTCACCTTTTCGAGTGAGCCGTATGCGGTCGATGATTTTCCGCTCACCCGACGCGTCGTGGATCACAACGAAATCTGGAGCGTGCATGTAAATGATGCGGATGCGGATCTGGCCGAGCGCCAGCTATTGCAGCGTATCGGCTGCGAAGCGGTGCTGATGATGTCGGTGCGCGCCAGTGGTCGCCCCATCGGCTTGATGGAGCTTTACTCCCGCAACCCGCTTCACACCTTCACCGACAGCGATACCCGGCTGGCCCGCGCCATCGCCGATCAGACCGGCGTCGCTATGGAAAATGCGCGCCTGTTTCAAGCGGAGCGTGACCAGCGCGAATTGGCTGAGGCCCTGCGTAATGCCGCCATCACCCTCAGCGCCAATCTGGATTTTGATGTCATCCTCGACCGGTTCCTCGATCAAATCACTGAGGTATTGCCCTACGATACGGCCAGCGTGTTTTTGGTGGATGCCGCGCAGGGAACGGCCCGCGCCGCGCGCCAACGCGGCTACGAACGGTTCGGCGCTGCCGCGGTCGAAGCAGTGCAAGCGGCCACCTTCGAGTTGGCGACCACGCCGACCCTCCAGCAAATGGCCGAAAGCGGGCAGCCGCTCGTAATTTCCGATACCGCCGCCTGGCCTGGATGGATTCAGATCGAAGCGTTGGCGCACGAGCGCTCCTTCGCCGCCGCCCCAGTCATGGCGCAGGGGCGCGTTGTCGCCTTTTTTCAACTCGAGAAGGCCGAGCCTAATTTCTATCAACCCAAGCACGCCGAACGGCTAGCGGCGTTTGCCGGGCAGGCGGCGCTCGCCATGCAAAATGCCCAGTTGTTTGAAACCGAGCGCCGGCGCGTGGATGCGCTCACCGCGTTGCACGATATCGGTCTGGAGTTGAGCGCGCAGTTGGATTTGCCGGCCTTGCTCAAGACGCTGGTGACCAGCGCGGTGCGCTTGCTTGATACGCAGATGGGCGCGTTTTACACCCATCAACCCGAAGCGCATCGATTGGAACTGGCGGCCAGTCATCAACTGCCGCCCTATTTGCAGGGTCGGCATGTGCAAGTGGGCGAGGGGCTGGCGGGCCGCGTGGCTCTGAGTGGTGAGCCGTTGATCATCGGCGATTATCAGACCTTGTTCGATCCGTCTGAACGCTCGCCCCTCAACCGAGTCCGTTCGGTGCTGGGCGTGCCGGTGCAATGGCAAGGGCAGTTGCTCGGCGCGGTCACTCTGATTGATGAGCGCCCGTATCGCTACAGTGAGTTTGATACCGAAGTGGTGCGCCTCTTCGCCGATCAGGCCGCCATCGCCATCGAAAACGTGCGCTTGTATGGCGCTTTGGCGCGAGAGAAACAGCGGTTGGAGTTGTTGCTCAACCTCAGCCAGAGCCTGGCCTCCACTCTTAACCCGCAGGAAGTGGCCGAGCGCGCGATGACGCTGATGTGTGCCACGACCGGGGCCATTCGCGCCACCATCTTTGCGTTGGAGCCGGAAGGACAAGTGTTGCGGCCGGTGAAGATGCTGGGGTATAGCGTAGCGCATATGGAAATCGTGACCGATATGCGCCTGGCAGTGGGACAGGGGATTACGGGTCGAGCGGCACAGACGCGCAAACCGGTATTGGCCGCTGATGTTCACACCGATCCCTATTGGGAAGCCTCACCACCGGTGAGCGACGAAATTCGTTCAGCGGCGGCCTTGCCATTGCTGGCCGGTGATGAATTGGTCGGTGTGTTGAATTTGCTGAGTGACCGGGAACGCTTTATCACCGAAGAGCAATTGCCGTTGTTGACCGCCGCCGCGGTCTCGGTGGCGCTGGCCTTACAGAACGCCCGCTTGTTCGAAGCCGAAGCCAGCCGCGTCTACCATCTCACGTTGTTGAACGAGATTACACAAGTAGCGGTGACGGTGGAACAACTGTCCACGTTGTTGCAGGCCATGGCCAATCGCCTGGGCGAATTGGTGGGCGCTGATGCTTGCATCATTACACTGTGGGATGAAGCCCGCCAGCGACCAGCGTTAACGGCGGTGGATGAAGCCGACGACTTTGCCTCACCCCTGCCGGCAAGCGGCGCGCTGGCTTTCACCGAACTGGTGCTGCAAGCCGGCCATTCGTTGGCAATTGAGGACGTGCGCCACACTCCGCACTTCACGCCGGAGTTATTCGCCGAGGCTGCGACGCAGTCCTTGCTAGGCCTCCCGCTCGTGGCTGGTGATCAGAAACTCGGCGCAGCCCTCATCGCCTTCCATGCGCCTCACATTTTTACACGCGAAGAGATTCGGCGCAGTGAACAGGCAGCCGGGCAGGTGGCCCTCGCGCTGGCACGCGCCCGCTTGTTCGATGAGACCCGCCGAAACGCCGAGGAACTGGCGCTGGCCAGCGAATTGTTGCGCTCGCTCAATGTCAAATCCGGTGTGCTGCGCGAGTTCGAGCCGCTGGCGGTGGGCTTGCGCGCGCTGGTCAAATGCCAGCATGTGGGCGTGGCGCTGTTGACCACGAACCGTAACGCTTTCACCCTCGTCGGCGCCAGCCGCGCCTCCGAGGCGCCGCTGGCTCAAATGCAACGCCTCATGGCGCACCTGACAGTGCTGGCCGATACCGCAGCCGGCCAATCGACCTTTATCTCCGACCTGGCTCAGGCTGAGTCGGCCTTTGTCGAAATTTTCGTCGGCACACTGGCGCGTTCACTCGTTATCATCCCTTTGCGCGCCGGTGAGCAAGTCATCGGCGCGTTGCAATTGCTGTGGCACGAGCCGGCCGCGTACACGCGGGCCAACCTCACCCTGTTGGGGCAAATCGCCGATGCGTTGGCGCTGGCCGTGGAAAAAGACCGGCTGCTGGATGAAACACTGCAACGTGCGCAGGAATTGGAAGCGCTCACTCAGGTCTCGGCGGCGCTCCGCTCTGTGAGCACCACCCGTGAGGTGTTGCGCATTTTATTGCAGCACAGCGTCACCGTCTTCCGCGGGGATAGCGGCGCCATCTTTATGCCGGCCGCCGATGGTCAGACCCTCTACCATGCCGAGCATGTCGGTCTGCCCGCCGAAGTGGAAACTATTGAGTTGCCGATTTACGACTCCATCTCCGGCTGGGTATTCCGCAATCGCCGTCCCTACCTCGCCAACGATCTCTCTAAAGATCCCGCCGCTTATCCCGCTATGCCGCGACTCTGGCAGCAACTTGGTCAGCAGCCCCAGTCGGCCATTTATGCGCCGCTACGTTCGGGTGAGGAGGTCGCCGGGGTACTGTGCATCAGCGTGGCCTCAGCACAGTCTTTTACAGAGACCGATTTGCGTTTGGTGAGCGCCATTGCCGAAGTCGGCGGCAGCGCCCTGCAGCGAGCCCGCGTGCTGGAGACGCTTGAGCATCGCGTCATCGAGCGGACGCATGAATTAGCCAACGCTAACGAACGGTTGAAGGAACTCGATCAACTCAAAGATCAATTTGTCTCCAACGTCTCGCACGAACTGCGCACACCGTTGACGGCCATCAAATTGCACCTCGGCTTGTTGGAAAAACGTGGCGCGGAATTGTTGCCGCGCTACCTGCCGGTGCTGCAACGTGAGACCGAACGTCTGCGCCGACTGATTGAAGACCTGCTCGATCTCTCGCGGCTGCGGGCGCAATCGCATATGCCCCGCCGTGAATTGCACCGGCTCGACAGCTTGCTGGATGAGGTCATCGCGTTGTACGCCAGTCGTGCCGAAGAACGCGGCATCACCATTCAGCACGAGCCGAATAAGAGCATCCCGTTGGTCCCGGTGGATCAAGCGCAGTTGGTGCGGGTGTTTACAAATCTCATTGGCAATGCCGTGGCTTACACCACGCCGGGCCGCAGTGTCACCATCGACAGCCAGCTTGAATCTTCGGGTGCGCTGGAAGGCGTGGGCATTCACTTCCATAACGATGGTGAGCCGATCCCGGCGGACGACTTGCCACATCTGTTCACTCGCTTCTATCGCGGCCAGACCGCGCGCGACTCGGGTGAGCCTGGCACCGGCCTCGGCCTCGCCATTTGCAAAGAAATTATGCAACTGCACGGCGGCGACATCCTGGTAGCGAGTGATGGTGAAAATGGCACGACCTTCACCGTCTGGTTGCCGCTAACGACCGAAATCCCTGAGTCTGGGTGATAGAATTTCCCACACGGCTCGTTTCGCCGCCCTTTCTTCACAAACATTTCCATGACTCATCTGTCCGGCTCCGAGCGCGCGGCCTATGTCCGCGCCATGTTCACCCGCATCGCCGGGCGCTACGATGTGATGAACCGGCTGATGACGTTTGGACAGGATAAGAGTTGGCGGCACAGCGTGCTGCAACTTGCCGATGTTTCAATGGGTGGCCGCTTACTGGATTTGGGGACGGGAACCGGCGATCTGGCATTGGCGGCGCTGGCGCGTGATCCGGCTCTGCGTGTGGTGGGCGGCGATTTCACATTGGAGATGATGCGTGTCGGGCAACGCCGTGCCGCCGGGCGGCGCGTGCGCTGGTCTGGCACCGATGCCCTCAATCTGCCCTTCCCCGATAACACCTTCGACGCCGTGACTTCGGGCTACCTCATGCGCAACGTCAGTGATTTGGGACGGGCGTGGGCCGAACAGTATCGGGTGCTCAAACCCGGCGGGCGTGTCGTGTGTTTGGATACCACCCCGCCGGCGCGCAACTGGCTGCGACCTTTCATCGAATTTCATCTACATGTCGTCATTCCCACATTGGGGCGGCTGATCGCCGGGAATAGTGAAGCCTACACCTATCTGCCCGACTCGACGGAGGGATTTCTTTCTGCGGAAGCGCTGGCCGCCCGCATGCAAGCAGCCGGCTTTCAGCACATCCAAATTCAGCGGCGGATGTTCGCCACGATGGCCATTCATTCAGCGGTCAAGCCCGTCCCCCAAACTCAGCCCAACGATTGCCAACATTAGGGTAAATCGATTCAGGTATACTCGCAATCGGAGATGTTGAGACCGTTTCGGCTTTGTGCTCGTCCATCTTTAGGAAGGAGATGTCCGATGCTCACGTTCGTAGATCACAAAGGCCAAGGTCTCGTTGAATACGCGCTGATCCTTGTGTTTGTGGCGGTCGTTGTCATCGTCGTGCTTGCTTTATTGGGTCCAGCCGTTGGGAATGCATTTAGTAACGTCGTGGTTGCGCTTTGAATACCGGTCTCAACATCTCTCGCCCAGCCTCCCATCTGGGAGGCTTTTTATTTTCCACGCAATTCCCAAAGGATGATTTCGGGCGGGCAAAGAAACCGGGTGCGTGGCGCGCCTTTCCCCTCCATGCCAATGCCCCGGGTGACATACAGGATCAACCCATTGATGTCTTTGCGCCCAGCCTCCAGTGCTTTGTCGTACAACGAGCCGGTGATCAGGGCGCCGTAACCCGGCAGCCGAACCTGTCCGCCGTGGGTGTGCCCGGAAAGTTGCAAGTCCACGCCGACCTCGGCGGCCTCGGGCGCGAGGTCGGGTGAGTGATAGAGCAACAGTGTGAAATTCTTTGGCTGCGTACTGCCCAATATCGCCTCAAGGCGTGGCCGATCTACAAACGGCTTATGCGTGCACGCCATTCCAATCACATCGAGCCGCTGCCCGCCGTGTTCAAGGGTGAGCGATTCGTCTCGCAGCCAGCGGATCGGCATTCCATCCAACACTTTCGGCACAACCTCGTCTTGATCGACTGCTGGGCTACCGGTGACGGCATACACGCCCAACGGCGCGACCCAGTCGCGCAGCGCAGCTCGGCACTCGGCCTGAGCTATCGGATCGTGAATAAATGAGAGATTGAGAAAGTCGCCGGTGAACACGATGACATCCGGATGCAGCGAGTGAATCAGAGCGTTTAATTTCCGTTCGCGTTCAGTGATGCGTTCAATATGCAAATCTCCCAACTGCAACAGACGCAAGGGCGCAGCGTTCGGGTTCAGCTTGGGCGACGTCAGCGTTTGGTATGTGAGCGTCAGGCGGTGCGGCTCAATCCAAAAGCTGTAGATCACGAGCACTGTGCCAAGAAATTGTGCCAGCAGCGCTAGCGGCAGTGGCAGGAACGCGAAAGGCACACGCATCACCGCGAGTAGCAATGCGCCTGGCTTGGCCGGGCCGAATGATTTGCCGGCGCGTGGCAGCGCCTCGAGCAGCGCCCAATCCATCAGCATGAAGAGCCAGAGCACGCCGGCCCATGTAAGCTTGCCCCACGCCGGTAGAAAGGCAAAGGCCAACAAGATCGCAGCGAACAGCAAACCGGGGATGGGTTCGATGCGATCCAGCCCGTGCAAAATACCATCCAGGGTGTTGCCGTGCGTGCCGGGGAAATGTCGGACGTGAGTGAAATCGCGTTTGATGAAATTCATGCGCGGCATTTTACCTTTGTCCGCTGGGCAGCCGTCACGATTCAAGTTCGAACTTGTACTTGACACACGCTGCCTGAAAGCATACACTGCCGCCACAAACCAATATTTGCAGTGTAGGTGCTCGTCACCCCGGATGGTACGGGCCCAAACGGCGAAGTCGGTGAAAGTCCGACGCTGTCTCGCAACTGTAAGTGGCGATGCGAAATGCGCATCGCGACAAGTCAGGTCGCCCGCCTCCACTGCGCTATCCACGAACCTCGCAGAAAGGCGGTGGAAGCCCTCGCTGGAAAATTCGGCGACTTGCTTTCAATCACCCCTCATCCCTGCGATGAGGGGTTTCGTTTTTTTTCGGGCCACACTGTTTTTCGGTGAGTGTTCGCGCCATATCAGAAAGATGGTTGCCATGACTCGCCTTGCCTTATTGATCACTACAGTCATCCTTGTGATTACTGCTTGTGTGCCGGTCGCTACGTCTGCGCCTAGGGTCACCTTGGTTCCGCCGACGGCAGCCCCGACGAATACCGCTGTTCCTGTGCCAACCGAAGCGCCTACGGCTATCCCTACGCAAATTGCGTCGCCCACCACCAATCTCACCGATGCGTGCGTGACCGATTACGCGGGCGGACTGGATTACTTCCCCGAGAAAGCCGCCGTTGAGTACTCGGATGGTTTCGCCATCGAATACTTTGGCCACTATAAAGTGCTGACCGTCAACACACCGTTTCCCGGCGGTGAGCCAATCCAGTACGTGCTGGTGCAATGCGGTACGCCCAAACCGGATGGCTTCAGTGATGAGCAAATCATTGAAGTGCCGGTGAAGTCTATCGTCAGCCTTTCCACTTCGTATCTGCCTTTTCTGGATGAGTTAGGTGTGCTCGACCGGTTAGTGGGCCTGGATGATGTGACCTATGTGAGCAACGAAACGGTGGTGAAGCTGGCCGCCGAGGGCAAGCTCAAAATCATCGGCACGGGCGCAACCGTGAATGTGGAACAAGCGTTGGATTTGAACCCGGACTTAATCATGGCTTATGCTTCGGGTTCGCCTGAATTCGACGCGCATCCGAAATTGATCGAGGCCGGGTTGAAGGTGGCCCTCAACGCCGAGTGGCTGGATACCTCGCCGTTGGGCCGAGCGGAGTGGGGCAAGTTCATCGCCGCCTTCTTCAACCGGGAAGCGGAGGCCGGAATGGATTTTGCGGCGACGGCGAAGAATTACGAAGATTTGAAAGCACTGGCCGCGAAAGCTGAGGGCAAGCCGGTGGTCTTTGTCGGTACGCCCTATGAGGGCACCTGGTTTATGCCCGGCGGCAAAAGCTTCGCGACAGCATTCCTGATTGACGCTGGCACGACCTATCCGTGGGCCGACACCCCGGATACCGGCAGTTTGTATCTCGCTTTCGAGGCAGTCTTCGACAAAGCTCAGAACGCCGATTACTGGCTCAACCTCGGGTTTGTGCCGGATCTCAAAAGCCTAACTAACCAGGATGCGCGCTTCGCCGACTTTGCCGCTTACAAAGCCGGTAATGTGTGGAACAACGATGCACGCTCGAACGCAAGCGGCGGCAACGATTACTACGAAAGTGCTGTCGCTCATCCCGATGTGGTGTTGGCCGACATGATCGCCATCCTGCATCCGGAGTTGATGAAAGATCATACGTTGACGTACTTCCGACAGGTGAAGTAAAGGACGATGGTCGAAGGACGATAGACGAAAGTAAGCACATCTACTTTCGTCTATCGTCCCCCGTCCTCGGTCATGTTTGATAATGTCGCTTGCTGAAACCACCTGGCCCCGCCTCGGTCTGCGCCGTGCCGCGTTCATTGGATTGTTGGCGGCGCTGGTGACTGTGTTTCTGCTGAGTCTGGCGCTCGGCTCAGTCAGCATCCCGCTGGATAACGTGGTGCGGATTTTGCTTGGCGGAGCCCCAGACCGCGCCACCTGGGCCGACATCGTGTGGAAGTTTCGTGTGCCCAAAGCCCTGACGGCGGCGTTGGCGGGCGCAGCACTGGCCGTGAGCGGTCTACAAATGCAAACGCTCTTTCGTAACCCGCTGGCCGACCCGTTCGTGCTGGGTGTGAGTTCCGGCGCGAGTCTCGGCGTGGCGCTGGTGGTGTTGAGCGTCGGCACAGCCGGGTCATTGTTGGTGGAAGGCCTTGGCCTGTTTGGTGATTTGGGATTGGCGGTGGCGGCGAGCGCCGGCGCCGGGCTGGTTTTGGGCGCGGTGTTGTTTGTGGCGCGCCGCGTCCAGAACTCACTCACCCTGCTCATCCTCGGGCTGATGTTTGGCTACCTCGCCAGCGCCCTCGTCAGCCTCCTCATCTACTTCAGCGCGCCGGAGCGGGTGCAGGCCTTTAGCCTGTGGTCAGCGGGGAACTTTGGCGGCGTCACCTGGAGCCAGATGCGGGTCTTTGCGCCAGTCGTGCTGGCGGGGCTGGCGCTCGCGCTGTTGTTGCCGAAGCCGCTGAACGCTTTTCTGTTGGGCGAAGCATATGCGCGCAGTCTGGGCGTGAACGTGCCGCGAACGCGCCGCCTCATCATCTTGAGCGCGGCGTTGCTGGCCGGAGTGGTTACGGCGTTCTGCGGGCCGGTGGGCTTCATCGGCGTGGCGGTGCCGCACCTGTGCCGCTCCATTTTCAACACCGGCGACCATCGTGTGCTCGTTCCAACCTCTATCCTGCTCGGTGCAACCGTCGCCCTGCTCGCCGACGTCATCGCGCAATTGCCGGGCGGCCAGCAGGTGTTGCCCGTCAATGTCATCACGGCCTTGTTTGGCGTGCCCGTTATTTTGTGGGTGTTGGTGCGCCAGCGGCAACTCCGGCAGAGCTTTGCGGGTTAGCGATGTCGCTCACGACTGAGTCACTGACCATCGGTTACGGCGGTCAACCGCTTACGGCGCCTCTTAACCTCGCGTTGCGCGCCGGCGAGCTGGTATGCCTGATCGGCCCGAACGGCGTTGGGAAATCGACGCTGATGCGGACGCT
>JBQTJD010000523.1:0-8933 GCA_052387475.1 Anaerolineales bacterium
ACGGTCAGATTGAGTTCGCGCCCGGCGAGCCGCACGGCACTCAAATCGTTGTGCGCCTGCCGCATGGTGAGTTCTCGCCAACGGAGTACTCGAGTTGAAGGGATTTCATATACTCAGGACTCACGCAGTTGAAGGCTGTCATTCCGAGCGAAGCGTCGTTCGAAGAACGCGGAATCTCTGGCCTACGGTAGAGATTCCTCGCCGCAAAACGACGCTGGCGCAACTACTGTTGCGCGGCAACTACTGTTGCGCCGCTTATGCGGCTCGGAATGACATCTCAGGCAACTGCATAACTCATAATACTGTTACATCCGTGTAATCCGTTCAATCCGTTGACAACACTTGAATGAAAAAGCTCCGAATTCTGGTTGCCGATGACGAGGCCCTCATCCGTCTGGGGTTGAAAGCGATGCTGGCCGAGATGGGCCACGAGGCGTTGCTGGCCGCCAACGGGCGCGAGGCGCTCGACATCGCGCGCACCGCCAAGCCCGACCTGGCTATCCTCGACATCCGCATGCCGCTCACCGATGGCTTGCAGGCCGCCCGCACCATCGCCAAAAGCTATCCCATGCCGGTGCTGCTGCTCACCGCCTACAGCGAACAGGATTTGATTGACAAAGCCGCCGAGCTGCCCATCCAAAGTTATCTCATCAAACCAGTGGATGAGCGCGATCTGCGCGCGGCGATCTCGCTAGCGGTAGCGCGCTTCAACGACGCCCTAAACGCCGTGCAGAAGGTGGCCGAGCTGCAAGAGACTTTGGAGACGCGCAAATTGCTGGATCGGGCGAAAGGCATCTTGATGCAACGCGGCCTGACGGAGGACGAGGCCTATCACACGCTGCAAAAGCAGGCCCGTGATAGGCGCATCAGTATTCGCCAGGCGGCTGAGGCCGTGCTGGCAGAATCCGAAAAGTGATCCGGACAACCAATACAACAGCGCGAGGCGACATGTGGGATCAGGAAGCAATTGAGCGAGTCTGGAATGCATTGCTGGAGGTAGATCGTTATCTCCAGCATGAATTCATCGAAGCGATCAACGACTCAACGGCCATTGAGCCGGCGAAATGGTCATTCATCCACACGGCGGCCGCAGTCCTCCAGGCCGAACGGCCCAAATTGCCAGCCGAACTGTATGACATCGCCTGGCGCAAAGGCTTCAAGCAAGCACTCGAAGTCAACCTGAACACCTTCCTGGACTCGTGCCGGGTGCTAATATTGAGTCGTCAGCAGTCGACCCCCGATCCAAGCTTGGAGGCCCAAATCCTGCAAAACATCCGCGACCAGTTGCAGACCACGTTCAACGATTACCGCGCCGCGTTGGATGACTTCCGCGAAACGGGCCTGCGGCTGCTGAAGGAACAAGAGTCTCCTTCGAGTCCGCGTGTGGTCAATGTATTCACCGAGGGTGGGAGCTACATCGAAGGGGATGTAACGGTCGGCGGTGATTTCGTGAGCCGCGATAAGGTGGAGTTCGACGGGTGATGGTGCGCCAGCCCGTCCTATCTTTCCCCGCCTGCGCCTGCCCCGAATGCCGGGCCATGTGCCAGCGCCGCCCATGCTGGCCCACGCCCGCTGATGCGCGCCGGCTCATCAAGGCGGGCTTCGGCCCGCGATTGATGTCGGAGTGGTGGTTCGATCATTCGCAGGAAAAAACCATCTTCATGCTCACGCCGGCCATCCGAGGCCGCGAGGGTGGCGAGTCACCCGCACATCCTTCCGGCGCATGCACGTTTCTCGATGAGGCCGGGCGGTGCCAGTTGCACGGCCTCGGGCTGAAGCCGACCGAGGGACGATTGGCGCTGTGCAACAATCGCACGCCCGACGGGCTGCACGAGCAAATCGGGCGCAGTTGGGATAACGAAGACGCGCGTGCATTGATCAAGCGCTGGGAGATGCGCGATCAGCATCTCAATTACAAAAGGAGCCAACGATGAACCAACCACAGACATGGGAACTGTCAACCCTTGGGCGGCGCGTGCGGGTTATCTTCGGCGAACACACGCTCGCCGAGAGCGAGGGCGCGCTGCGCATGATCGAGCACATTCAGGAAGCGCGCTACTACTTTCCCAAACGTGATGTGCGGCTGGAGTATTTGAGCGGCATGAGTTCAGCCGAGCCTTCGCCGCGCGGCGACGTAGTGCATTGGGATGTAACGGCGGGCAACAAGCATGCCTCTCGCGGCGCGTGGAACTATCTCACTGTGAGCGATGGCCGCCCCGATTTGCGCGACTATATCTCCTTCGATTGGCACGCGCTCGACCGGATGTTTGAAGAAGACGAGGAAGTATCTATTCATCCGCGCAGTCCCTACGTTCGGGTGGATGTCTTGCGCAGCTCCCGGCATCTGCGAGCGGTGTTGAACGGGGAAGTGCTGGTCGAAACCCGCCGCCCGTTTTTAGTCTTCGAAACGCATCTGCCCGTGCGTTACTACATCCCCCGCGATGACTTCAACTGGAATTTGCTCACCCCCACCACCACACACACGCCCTGCCCGTACAAAGGCGAGGCGTCCTATTGGTCGGTAACGATTGGCGGCCAGACGTTCAAAGATTTTGTGTGGGGCTACCCCCGCCCGTTCGACCCGGCGGCGGTCAAATTCAAAGACTGCCTGGCCTTCTACACCGAATACGCGGATGTGTATGTGGATGGTCAACTGATCGAGAAGCCGGCGCCGATGAAGGAGCCGGAACACCTGCGCGTACTGGGGATTTCGTAGAGACGCCCCGGTGGGGCGTCTTCGGAGCGTCTTCCCGCCACGCCTCTCTGCGCCAACCGTTTCTGGCCATTCAGCGATTGACGCGCCCACTGCCCCTCCGCTATAGTCGCGCGGATGACTCTCTTTTCACCGCTCACGCCAAAAGTCACCACCGACTGGGCTTCGTTTGATCTCATCTTTTTTGATTGCGACAGCACGCTGTGCACGATTGAGGGCATTGACGAACTGGCGCGTTGGGCAGGGCAGACAGCGCAAGTGGCCGCGCTGACCGACCAGGCCATGAACGGCGACATGCCGCTGGAAGCCGTGTATAGCCGCCGGCTCGAACTGCTCAATCCCACGCGCGAGCAACTCCAACGCCTCAGCCAGCTCTATCAACAATCCGTCATCCCCGACGCCCGGGCCGTCATCGCCGCGCTGCACCGGCTGGGCCGGGCCGTCTTCATCGTCAGCGGCGGGCTGGCCGCCGGCGTGCGCGAGTTTGGCCTGTGGCTCGGCTTGCCCGAGGACCGCATCTGCGCCGTCGAGGTCGAGTACGATCAACTCTCCGGTCGCTGGTGGGAGCCGTGGAAAAACCCCGCCGGCAACAACCACGACGAGCGTTACCTGACGCACGACGGCGGCCCGCTCACGCTCGGGCAGGGCAAAGCGGAAGTGATCGGGCGATTGCGGCGCGAGCATCGCGGGCGGGCGTTGCTGATAGGGGATGGGATTTCGGATTTGGCGGCGGCGGGAGCCGTAGATGTGTTTGCGGGCTTCGGTGGGGTGGTGAGCCGGGAGCGCGTGCGCGAACAGGCGGCGGTGTTCATCCACTGCGCCGAACTCGCGCCGGTGCTCCCGCTCGCCCTCGCCCGCGCGGAAGTGCCGCTCGATCTGCGCTCGTTATATACTCGCGGCGTTGAATTGATCCGCGAAGGTCAAGTGTCTTTCTGCAAACCGGCGCAACGCCAGGGGCTACTGCAAAAGGTGGGACACGGATAGACACGGACTCAAGGGAGACGAACATGAAGACGGACAAATTCGAGGGAAAACACAGCGACATCACTGAGGTGGTCATCAAATGCTTTTATGAAGTCTATGACCGTCTCGGCTATGGATTTTTAGAGAAGGTATATGCCAATGCTTTGGCACACCAAGGGCGCAAGGCAGGACTAACCGTTGAGCAAGGACTTGTGATTCCAGTGTATTTCGATGAAATAGTCGTTGGCGAATACCATCCTGACTTACTCATCAATCAACAAGTCATTATCGAACTTAAGGCGACCCGCAGTCTCGCACCGGAACACGAAGCGCAACTTCTCAACTACCTCAAGGCCACACCGATTGAAGTTGGTCTACTCGTCAACTTCGGCCCCAAGCCGGAGTTCAAACGGAAGGTGTTCGACAACTCCGCTAAAGGCTCCTTCTCATGGACAAACTGGAAGCAGATACTCTAAGAGTCCGTGTTTCTCCGTGTCCATCCGTGTCCCCATAACGCATGTATCGAATCCTCGCCACCGACCCACTCCCCGAAGAAGGTCTCGAAATTTTGCGCGCCGCTGAGGATGCGCAGACCGACGCCAAACGCTTGCAGGGCGAGGAACTGCTCAACGCCATCGGCGATTACGATGCCTTGATCGTGCGCTCAGGCACGGCGGTGGATCGCGCGCTGATCGAACGCGCCGCGAAGCTCAAGATCATCGGGCGCGCGGGCGTGGCGGTGGATAACATCGACATCGCTGCCGCCACCGAGCGCGGCATCATGGTGATGAACACCCCGGAGCCAGTGAGCGTCTCGGCCGCCGAGCACACGTTGGGGTTGATGCTGGCGCTGTGTCGCCACCTGCCCGCCGCCTATCTCTCCATGCGCGAAGGCGAGTGGAACCGGGGCCGTTACCTCGGCGCGGAACTCAAGGGCAAGACGCTGGGCCTGATCGGCTTTGGGCGTGTGGGCAAACTCGTCGCCGAGCGGGCGCGCGGCTTTGGCATGCACGTGCTGGCGTGCGACCCGTACATTGATGACGCAGTCGCGCGCGAAGCCGGCATCACCCTGGCGACATTGGATGAAGTGCTGTCGCGTTCGGATGTGGTCAGCCTGCATGCCTCCCTCACCGGCGCGAAGCTGAAGCTGTTGGGGGCGACCGAGTTCGGCAAGATGAAACGCGGCGCGCGCTTCATCAACACCGCGCGCGGCGAATTGGTGGATGAGGCGGCGCTGTACGAAGCGTTGAAGGATGGCCATCTGGCCGGGGCGGCGCTGGATGTGTTCGCCAAAGAGCCGCCGGTCAACTCGCACCTGCTCAATTTGCCCAACGTCGTAGCCGTTCCGCACCTCGGCGCGAGCACTGTGGAAGCGCAACGCGAAGTGGCGGTTCAAATCGCGCATCAAGTGCTGGAGGCGTTGCACGGTCTGCACTTCCGCAACGTCGTCAACCTTGCCTTTGTCGCCGGGCCTGATTTTCGATTACGCAAACCCTACCTCGAACTGGCCGAGAAACTCGGCGCGCTGCAAAGCCAGCTTGCCGGCGGGCCGATTACGCGCGTCGAGGTGGAAGTCAAAGGAGAGAGCGTAGTCGGCCTCGTCAAACCGATTGCGGTGGCGCTGCTCGCGGGCCTTATGCGGCAGTTGACGAAAGAAGCGGTGAACTACGTGAACGCGCCTGCGTTGGCCGCCGAACGCGGCATCGCGATTACGCAGACGCGCGGGATGCAGTTGGTGGATTATCCGAACTTGATTTCGTGCCGGGTGAGTTGGGAGGGCGGGCAACGGCTGGCTGCCGGCACGCTGTTCGGCGGGGCCGAAGGGCGTTTGGTGCAGATGGACGCGGTGCGTATGGATGCCAAACCTGAGGGGCATGCGCTGGTGATGCAGAGCAAGGACGTGCCCGGCGTCATCGGCATCGTCGGCACCCTGCTGGCGCAGTTCGGCGTCAACATCGCCGAGTGGCGCTTGGGTCGCGACGCGCCGGGCGGCACCGCGCTGTCCTTCATCAACATCGACGGCGCGCCCCCACAATCCGCGCTCGATGCCATTCAGCGCCTGCCGCAGGTGATTGACGTGCGGGCGATTGAGTTGTGAGAGCAGTCATGCCCAATGGGGGTCCTAACATTGCCTCGGATTCGCACTTCAAATTAACCGTATAATCCGTCCTGAGTGGATTCGCGGCCTAACTTGAGTTCCGAATCCGCGCTGGATGGATTCGGGGCCGGTTTTGGTCGCACAGTGTTACGAATCTCGGATTCGGGCCTGGGGGTGGAGGCCGAATCCGAGGTTGGGCGGCTTAAGACGACATGAAATAGCGATGCCTTTCTATAGAGATCATATCTATCCTCATCTGGTGGATAGGCTGGGCGATCCGCCGCCCATCCAGAAAGTTCGCCGACAGATCATCCCTTTGGCCCAGGGAAAAGTTCTTGAGATCGGTGCAGGTTCTGGTGCGAATTTCGTTCATTACGATTCCACGATGGTAAGTAATCTTTATGCACTTGAACCCAACCCAGGAATGATTCGGCTCGCAGAAAGACAACAACGCAAAACAAATCTGAACATCGAATTTCTTGACCTGCCAGGGGAGCGCATCCCTTTGGAAGATGGCAGCGTTGATACGGTTGTCAGCACCTTTACGTTGTGTACGATTGCTGGCATTGTGGATGCCATTCGAGGGATTGCACGCGTCTTGAAGCCAAATGGCAAACTCATCTTCTTTGAACTCGGGCTCTCGCCTGACCCTGAAGTACAACGCTAGCAAAAACAATTGGAACCACTTCACCACTGGTTGTTCCAAGGCTTGTATTTGACTCGGGATATTCCATCACTAATCGTGCAAAGCGGCTTTCAGATCAAGCAGATGGAGATGGGATACTTAGCCCAATTTCCGAAGTCCCCATCATACTGTTGGTGGGGTACTGCAATTCCGCAATCGCGACGGTAGATAATTAGATCATTAAGGAATTCTTATGACAACGGGAAAAACAATCCTCCTTTGCACCATTGGCAGCGCAGGTGATGTCAACCCATTTATAGGCATTGGACAACAATTAAGAAAACGCGGCTTCCGAGTCGTGTTGATTACCAGTCAATATTTTGAAACTCAAGCGCGCAGCGTTGGGCTGGAATTTTTCGGCCTCGGCAGTGCAGAAGACTATCAATCCATCATTCAAGATCCTGATCTTTGGAATCCAGATAAAGGCTTCAAAGTCTTTGCAGATCGGGTTGTGTTTCCAATTATGGAGCCCGCTTATGAGATCATCGCAAGCTTTGACCCATCCAAAACGATCCTTATCGCTCAGGGACAATTCTTCGCGGCGCACATCGCGCATGAAAAATTAGGCTTCCCCTTCATTACCATCCATTTACAGCCAGCCGCCTTTCGAAGCGTTCATGAATTTCCATTATTGCCTGTAAGGATACCTCCACTTTTGATACGCGGATTGTTCATCCTGATTGACGCCCTCCTACTGGATAAACTGTTTGCGCCAAATATCAATCGCTTCAGACAACGCCTCGGCCTGCCAGCCATCAACAAAATTTTCGGCGGTTGGATGCACTCCCCACAAAAAAACCTTGGCTTGTTTCCAGCTTGGTTCGCCCAACCCCAGCCAGATTGGCCCCCACAAACCCAATTAACCAGCTTTGTCTATTACGACAAACAAAACGAGAACGAAGTAATCCCCGCTGGATTGGATAAATTCTTAAACGCAGGCAGTGCGCCGATCATATTCACAGCGGGTACTGCCATGAAACACGCAGATCAATTCTTTCGTGATTGTATCGAAGCCTGCCAACGGCTTGGTCAGCGCGGCATCCTGCTTACGCAACATCCCGAACAATTGCCCGTTGACCTTCCAGAAGGCATTCAACACTTTTCTTATTTATCTTTTAGCAAGGTACTTCCGCGTGCGCTGGCGCTTGTCCATCATGGCGGCATTGGCACAACCGCACAGGCAATTGCCGCAGGCATCCCACAAGTGATTCGTCCCGTGGCGCATGATCAGCCCGATACCGCCGCCCGTGTGGAGAAACTGGGCATCGGCGTATCCTTAAGCCCGAAAAAATTCATTGCTACATCACTCGCCGAAAAATTAAACACAATGATTACATCACAGCAGGTTCTGGATCGTTGTAAAGCCTACGCACAAAAAATAAATCCCGATCAATCGCTCAACGACACCTGTACAATCATTGAAGATTTTGCACGCAATCAATCGTAATTTCTATAGAACCATGCCCAAACAGAAGTTAAACGAACACAAAGCCTAATACGCCGCCCAACAATGCGTTCTAAGAAACCCGTCCGACTTCGGGAGTTGGCTGATTTTCGCGAGAATTGGGGTATGTTGGTTGAATTGCGAGTTGGCGGGCCGGGCGCAAGACACACAAAACCGTCGGCTCAGTTTGGGCAGCATCAAACTTCGCCGCTCAGGGTAGGCAGAGTTGCGTTGTGGCCACACCCCAGCCCGCTGCCAAGGAAGGTCGTAGCTTTCTAATCGGGGTCGGCAGCACGGAAGCCGTGCGCCGCCACCAGTGGCGAAATCACGCGGCAGCGGGAACCCGGATCCTGAAACGGGCTCTGGCCTTTTGGGGCACGGACACCAATCAGTGTTACGGTCTTAGCTCTGGAATGTGGCGCTCGTATGATACACCCCTTGGTGCAAGATGAGATGCCGACCTGGCCCATTGCCCCTCGGTTTCTTGCCTGCGGGAAGGCCGCGCGCGTCAGGGGGGTTCCTGAGAACAGGCGGCAGCCGAGCGACATAACTAGCCGCGCCTTCTGTTCTCTGGTGCGGGAAGCACGAACGCGGGCCGGCTGGATGCTGAGAAACCTCTTCAAGTGTAGGAAGTGGTTGAAATTCGCGAATATTCAAATGGGCCGGTCAAGTTGGGTGACGACCGGTTGAGCGTGAGGTACACAAAATCGTCGGCTCAGTTCGCGGTGGTGCGAACGTCGCCGCCCGATGCGCGTTCAAAATTTGTGGCCACACTCCAGCCTGCTCCCATTGAAGGTCGTAGGATGCTGATCGGGGTCGGCAACGCGATGCGCGCGTGTCGCCACCAGTGATGAAAGCACGCAGGAGCAGGAACCAGAGCCTGCCCTGAGCGGCATTCGAAGAATGCCTGTCGAAGGGTTGCAGCTCGGGCGCTGGCCCAGCGCGTGGGCACGGGCACCAATCGCACTACGGTCTTAGCTCTGGAGCGCAGCACGCCTATCTTACACCCGACTGGGACCGAGAACCCGAC
>JBQTJD010000524.1:0-3447 GCA_052387475.1 Anaerolineales bacterium
CGCGAACGGTTCAACATCCTCCTGCCGCGCGAGGTGATGAAGCCCGGCGGCTATTCGTAGACAAATGCTTCTTGCCACAGAGACACAGAGAAACTTTCTTATTTCTCCGTGTCTCTGTGTCTCCGTGGCGAAATCGCCCTTGGCCGGAGGCGCGCTATGACCTTGAACGACTTCATCCATCACTTACGCTGGGAAGAGGTGCCCGAGGCCGCGCGGCTGTATGCGCGACGCTGTCTGCTCGATACGGTCGGCGCGGGTCTGGGAGGACGCCGCACCGAGTGCTCACGCATCATCTTTGATTTCGCTGCACTCAATTACGGTGGCCGGGGCGCGCAACTATGGCTCGATGGTCGCCAAGTCTCGCCGCCCGGCGCGGCGCTCGCCAACGGCATGACGGTGGACTCGCTCGACATCCACGACGGGCACAAGCTGACGAAAGGCCACGCCGGTGCAGCGCTCATCCCAGCGTTGCTCGCGTCACTCAATCTCAATTCTCCCAATCCTCCAATTTCCGGAAAAGAACTTCTGACCACCCTCGTCATCGGCTACGAAGTCGCCATCCGCGCTGGCATCGCCCTGCACGCTACGGTCTGCGACTATCACACCTCGGGCGCGTGGAATGCGCTGGGCTGCGCGGCGATGGTCGCGCGCCGGCTCGGCTCCAACACCGAACAGACGCGCCACGCGCTTGGCATCGCGGAGTATCACGGCCCGCGCTCGCAGATGATGCGCTGCATTGATTATCCGACGATGTTGAAGGACGGTTCCGGCTGGGGGGCGATGGCGGGTGTGAGCGCGGCGCTGATGGCGCAAGCGGGCTTCACCGGCGCACCGGCGCTCACAGTGGAGGATGCGAAAGTCGCACACGTGTGGGCCGACCTCGGCGCGCGCTTGACGATCACCGAGCAATACTTCAAACCCTACGCCGTGTGCTATTGGGCGCAGTCGCCGGTCAACGGCGCGCTGGCGCTGCAACGCGCGCATACGATTCCGCTCGACGACATCCGCCGTATCCGCGTGTACTCGTTTCACGAAGCGGTACAGCTCGACACCACCCATCCAGCCAATACCGAAGAAGCGCAATACTCGGTGCCCTTTCCCGTAGCCGCTGCGCTCGTGCATGGCGAACTCGGCCCGGCGCAACTGAGTGGTGAGGGTTTGCGCGACCCGCGTGTCTTGGGCGTGATGAAGCGGGTGGAATTGATCGAAGATCAGGCCCTCAGCGCGCGCTTCCCCGCCGAGCGGATCGCGCGGGTGGTGATTGAGACGACCAGCGGCGCGCTGCATGACTCGGGGGAAGTGAAGCCGAAGTGGGACACGACCATCGCCCCACCGGATGATGACGCGCTGCGCGAGAAGTTCCGCTGGCTGGCGCGCGACGTGCTGCCCGAAGCCCACGCCGCCGAACTCGAAACCGCGTTGTGGGAGTGTGATGGATTAGTGGATGCCAATACAATCGTCAAACTACTCGCGCCACGCGTCGAGTAATCCAGTCATTGAAGCCCAATGGAATGTCACCCTGAGCGCGAATGCGCAACCCTTTATTTGCAGAAGCCTATCGCGCGAAGGGTCTCGTCAAGTCACGAGGGACCCTTCGCGCGCCACGGCAAAAAAATCGTAGGCAGCGCGAACGCGCTCAGGGTGACAACAAAAGTTTCTCTCGCCAATGAGTAGCGGTTGCCACTTGACACTTGCCCCCTCCCCCATGACACTTGCGCCTCATGCTCACCCTGCGCCAGGCGCTCAAGCTCCCCTGTTTTAGACAAGCCACCGTCGTCGCGGGCGAAAAAGGCCTCGACCGTATTATCCATCGCGTGCATGTGGTTGATATCCCCGACGCGACCTACGCCTGGGGCAGCGGCGCGCTGCTGCTCACCGCCGGTTATGGGCTGAAGGACAGCGCCAAACGGCAGGCCGCCCTCATCCCTACGCTGGTCAAGCAGGAACTCGTCGGCATGGTGTTTTCGGTCGGCTGGTATTTTGATGAGGCGCCCGACGCCATTCGGCGCGCCGCCGACGAGCACCACTTTCCCCTCATCGTCGTGCCGCCCGAAGTGCAGTTCATCAACATCACCGAGCGGCTATACACCGAAATCGTCTCCGAGCAATTTGCGCTCAAAGAGCGCGCCGATGACATCCACAACCGGCTGACGCGCCTCGTGCTCGAAGGCGGCGACCTCACCGCCGTGGCGCAAACGCTCACGCACATCCTCGAACGCTCGGTGCTGATTGATAGCGTGGGCTTCGAAGTGCTGGCCCACGCCGAACATGGCCCGATGGATGAATCGCGCCAGCGGGTGTTGCGGCTGGGCCGCACACCGCCCGAGATCGTGCAGCGCATCATGCGGCGCGGCGTGTATGCCGAAGTGCAACAGAAACTGCGCCATGTCCGCATCCCGGCCATGCCCGATCTGGGCATGACGATGGAACGCGTGGTCTCGCCGATCGTGGTGGGTGGCGACATCTACGGCTACATCTGGATTGTGGCCGGTGATCGCCCATTGACCGACCTCGACGAGCTGGCCATTGACCATGCGGCCACCGTCGCCGCACTGGTGCTGCTGAAGGAACAGGCGGTGCGCGAGGCGGAGCTGGCCGTGCGCGGTGATCTGCTCGCGCAGTTGCTGCGGCTTGATTCCAAACTGGACGGCAGCACACTGGAGCGCGCGCACCTGGCCGGCTATCGCACTGACCAATCGCATCAAGCGTTGTTTGTCATCAGCGGGCCGGCGGCGGCCGGCGCCATCGCGCAACTTGCCACGCAGATCGAACGCAAGCTAAGGCACTGGGGCGAATGGGGCCTGGTCGTTACGCGCGAACGCGGCCTGGCCGTCATTATCGAGTCGCGCGCCAATCCCACCGGCAACGGCCTGGCGTGCCGCCTGGTGGCCGAGTTGAACAACGCCGCGCAACCGTTGATGATCGGCATCGGCCAGGTGTATCCAACAGAGAAATCGCTCCGGCGCACTTATGATGAAGCGCTCGAAGCGGCCGAGATCGGCCAACGCTTGGGCGGCTCGATTACGAGCGCCAGCAGCCGGGTCGTCAACTTCTGGGAGCTTGGTTTGCTCGATTGGCTTTATCGCTTGCCCACCGACGCGCTCGAGGGCAACCCCTATCTGCGCAAGGTCGAAATCCTCAGCGAGCACGATGCGCGCACGCGCGGTGAACTGACATTGACGCTGGAGACCTATCTTGAATATGGCGGCGCGCTGGCCGAGGCGGCGACGGCGCTTAACGTCCATCGCAACACCCTGCTCTATCGCCTCGGTCGTATCGAGGAAATTATCGATGTGGATTTGCGCGACACGCGGCAACGCATCAACTTGTACGTCGCTCTCAAAGGGTATCGTCTGCGCGAGTGATCAACGGATGACCGTTCAATCTGACAGGAGTTGCACAGTTGACTCATAATTTGCCCATCGTGTCGCCCTGAGCGCTTACGCA
>JBQTJD010000525.1:0-3246 GCA_052387475.1 Anaerolineales bacterium
GCCGGACACCACGGTGATCCTGTATGGGCGCGACACGGTGGGCGACCCAAATGAGAAGTGGCCGGGACGCCGGGCCGGGCAAATCGCGGACTCTCTCGCCGCACTCATCCTCTTGTATTCCGGGGTAAATGATGTGCGATTGTTGGACGGTGGCTACGATGCCTGGGTCATCGCTCGCTATCCGTTGGAGACCGTTGACCGCAAGCCCACGCCGGCGGCCGCTTTTGGAGTCAAGATACCGGCTCGCCCCGATTTCATCGCCGACCTCGACGAAGCGAAAGAGATCATCGCCAATCCACAGGCCGAGCTGGTCAGCATCCGCAGTTGGGCCGAGCACGTGGGGAACGTGAGCGGATACAACTACATCGGCCCGCGCGGCCGGATTTCCGGCTCGGTGTGGGGCAATTGCGGCACCGATGCCTATCACATGCAGCACTACCGCAACGTCGATAACACCATGCGCGGCTATCACGAGATCGAGGCCAACTGGAAGGACGCGGCCATCACCCCCGACAAGCGCATCGCCTTTTACTGCGGCACGGGCTGGCGGGCCAGTGAGACTTTCTTCTACGCGCACGTCATGGGTTGGAAGAACATCGCCGTTTACGATGGCGGCTGGTTCGAGTGGAGCAAGGACCCTGTTAACAACCCGGTGGAGGTAGGGGCGCCGTAAGCCGAGCTGGCAACGGAGAGTGAGCAATTACTAACGGATGGATCGCGACCATGATCCATCCGTTTTGTTTGTTGAGGCGATTTGTTCGGTAATCCACTGTCAATGTCGCCCTGAGCGCGAATGAGCGGCTTGTATCCGGCTCGCCTCGTTTCGCGCGAAGGGCCGCAATGCGTTTCAAAGAGGCCCTTCGCGCGATAAGACAATCGCAACGCAGCAGCTACGCGTACGCGCTCAGGGTGACATTACAAATCGTAACTTATACAGCCAACAATCCGCCCTTCACCAAAATCCCTCGCAGCGTCGCGCGCTCGTTGTCGCTGAGCGGCAACAGCGGAAGGCGCGGCGCCCCGCCGAAGTAGCCGAGCATATCCAGCGCCGCCTTTAATCCAGCCACGCCGAAGCGCGTCGTAATCGCGCCGTTCACTTCGACCAGTGGCAGATGCGCGGCGCGCGCTCCAGCCACATCGCCGGCGTTGAACTTGGCGAAGATGTCGTGCAATTGCCGCGCGGCGATATTGGCCGTCGCCATCACGCCGCCCACGCCGCCCACGACCAACGTCGGCAGGAAGAAACCTGCCGAGCCGGCCAGCATCTGAAACTCCTTTGGCGCGTCGGCGATGATCTGCCCGATTTTAGTGATGTCGCCGCCGCTGTCCTTCATGCCGATGATGTTGGGGTGTGAAGCAAGGTTCACCGCCGTCGCTGCCGGCAAATCCACGCCGGTGTTGGCCGGCACGCTATAAAGGATAACGGGAAGTGGGGAGGCATCGGCGACCGCGCGGAAATGAGCTTCGAGCGCGGCCGGCGTCATCTTGGCTCTGAAGTAGCCGGGCGTGACGACGAGCGCCGCGTTCGCGCCCGCTTCCGCCATTTGCGCCGTCAACTCAATCGTCGCCCGCGTGCTCTCCATCCCCGACCCGGCGATGATGAGTCGCTCCTTCGGCGCAACGGCCCGCGCCAGCCGAACGACCTGCAATTTCTCATCGTTGGTCAGCGAGGTGAACTCGCCGTTCGAGCCGCCCATCACGTAGCCGCGCAACGGCTCGGCGTTGAGCTTTTCGAGATTCGATTGCAGATGGTCGTAGTCCACGTCGCCGTTCTCTTTGAACGGCGTGGGCACGGGCGGGAAGATGCCGGCGAGGGAGAGCGCGCGGGGCATAGGGTGATTTACCACAATGACACGAAGGCACAAAGATCACGAAGTGCTTCGTGCCCTTCGTGTCATTGTGTCATAGAGGTCATAACATCCCGGCGGCCTGCTCGGCTTCGGTGATGGCGTGCTCGAAAATCTCCAGCCCCTCGTCAAGCTCTTTGTGCGTCACACACAGCGGCGGGGTGATGCGGATGGTGTTGCGCCCGCAGCCGAGCAACAGCAAGCCGTGTTCAAAACCGGTGTGGATGATGGAGTTGCGCACCTCCACGCCGCGCTCTTTGGTGGTTTTGTCCTTCACAAACTCCACGCCGATCATCAGCCCTTTGCCCCGCACCTCACCCATGCTCGGGTGCCGCACCGCCATCTCCTCGAGGATGTCGAGCGCGTAATCGCCGGCCTCTTTCGCGTTTTCGATAAAACCCCCGTCGAGCAAGCGAATGGTTTCGATGGCCGCTGCGCATGAAAGTGGATTGTCGCCGTAGGTATTGCCGTGCGCGCCGGGCGGCCAATCCATCACGCTCTTACGCGCCACCATCGCGCCCAACGGCATCCCGCTCGCAATCCCTTTGGCGATGCAGACGATATCCGGCTCGGTGTTCCAATTCTGGATCGCCCACCACTTGCCAGTGCGCCCCATGCCGCTTTGCACTTCATCCACGATCAGCAGAATGCCGTACTTATCACACAGTTGCCGCAGGCGCGGGAAGAAGGAATCCGGTGGGACGACGTAGCCGCCCTCGCCCTGAATCGGCTCGACGAGGATGGCCGCCACTTCCTCTGGTGGGCATTCGTAGGTGAAGATGACGTTTTCGATGTAGTTGACGCAGGCGATGCCGTAATCCTCGCGGCTGGCATCGTACTGCAAACGCGGGCGGAAGCTGTTGGGGAACGGCACCAGCGTAACACCAGGCATCGTCGCGCTGAAGCCACGCCGCTGTACGGCCTTGCTCGACGTGAACGACAGCGCGCCCATCGTGCGCCCGTGAAAGCCGCCGTGAAAGCCGATGAAGCGTGAGCGGCCGGTGTGAAAGCGCGCCAGTTTGATCGCCGCCTCGACCGCCTCCGCACCGGAGTTAGTCATGAAACACAGCGCGTCCTCCTTCATCGGCGCGATGCGGTCAAGCTCTTCGCCAAGCTTCACCCACTTCTCGTGATAAAAGTCCGACGAGATATGAATGAACTTTTCAGCTTGTTGCTGAATAGCTTTGACCACATCGGGATGGCTGTGGCCGGTGGAGCACACGGCGATGCCGGCGGCGAAATCGAAATAGCGGTTGCCGTCCACATCCCACACTTCACTGCCTTTGCCGTGATCCATCACAAACGGATAATCGCGCGGATACGAGGGTGAGATGAATTTTTGATCGCGCTCCAGGATGGCCCGCGCATTGGGGCCGGGGACGTTGAGTTTGGTGACCAT
>JBQTJD010000526.1:0-1781 GCA_052387475.1 Anaerolineales bacterium
GGCTGTCATTGGCCCACGCCAGGCCCGAGTGGTCGTAGACGTTGGAGTAGACGTTGATGAAATACTCGGGCAGCAACTTGCCCGTGCGCAAATCTTTGATGTTCAACTGGAAGCGTTCATCGCCGGCATAATCCACCGAGTATGCGAGCAGCCGCCCGTCGGGGCTTGGCTCAAACACGCCCAGCTTGCAGAAGGCTTTTCCTTCTGCAAGCACGTTGACATCGAGCAACACTTCCTCGAGTGCGTCGAGCGTCAAATGCTTGCGACAGTACAGCGCGTATTGCCGGCCGGCTTCGGTGCGCACATAGTAGAAATACTCGCCGCGCTTCTCGGGCACGGTGCTATCGTCTTCCTGTATCCGCGCCTTCATCTCGGCGAACAGCCTTGTTTGTAGCGCCTCTGTGTGCGCCATCATGGCTTCGGTGTAGGCGTTTTCGTCTTCGAGATAACCGATGGCAAACGAGTCGCGCCGGTTGCGGAGCCAGTAATAGTCATCCACGCGCGTGTCGCCGTGTTGGGTGAAGGCGATGGGACGTTTCTGCGCGACGGGAGGGCGGGGCAGTTCGGGCATGCGTGCAATTTTATCCCATGCAAACAGACCGACGCGGTTTCCGGCGAAGCGCAGCTTCGCACAACCGCGTCGGTCTACCCTTCATGTTCCTTCGCGTAACTTCGTGGACTCAAACGCGCGGTACGAGCGTCATCGGCAAGCCACCCTTCGGTTCAAGCACAAGCTTGAGTTCCGGCTCGACGATATGGCCGGGCAGCGTGCGCAAACTATAGCGCTGCGCCACGGTCGCCAGAATCAACTGCGCCTCGGTTTGCGCGAAGATGTTGCCGATGCACTGGCGCGGCCCGCCGCCAAAAGGAAGGTACGCGAATCTGGGCCGGTCGGACTCGGCGGCGAAGCGTTCGGGCTTGAAAGCGTCCGGCTCCGGCCACCAGCGCGGGTCGCGGTGGATGGCGTGAATGGGGATGAAGACATCGCGGCGCGCGGGGATGGCGAAGCCGCTCAGTTCGTCGGCGGCCAGCGTGTGCCGCCCGGTAATGGCCGCCGGTGGATACAGCCGCATCGCTTCATCAATGACCATGCGCGTGTACGGCAGGTTGGGGAGGTCGCTCATCGCCGGCGTGCGGCCGTTGAGCACCCGCGCAAGTTCGTCGTGCAACTGCTGTTCAACTTCGGGGTGCTGCGATAAAAGATAGAACACCCACGTCAGCGCGGTCGCCGTGGTCTCGTGCCCGGCGGCCACCATCACCTGCGACTCGCGCCGGATTTGCTCATCGTCCATCCCTTGCCCCGTTTCTTCGTAACGCGTTTCCATGAGCATGTCGAGTAAGTCATTCCGGCGCTCACCCGAGGCGCGGCGCTCGCGGATCATACCCAAAATACGCCCGCGCACCGTGCGGATAGCGGCCTGCACCGCGCGGTTCTCGCGCGTAGGGATGAAGGGCGGCGGCGCGAGGATGGAGCGGAAGCGGTACGCGATGTAATCGTCGCCGGCGTCGAAGGCGTGGCCCAACTCGCTGGCCCCGCCGCTCAAATCCACGCTGAACAGCGCGAGGCCGACGACCTTGAGCGTTACCTGCATCATCTCCTCAGCGATGTCAATCGGTGCGCCGCTGGCCGCTGCGGCCGCCCAGCGTTGATCAAGCATTTGTGTCGCGCAGTCGGTCATGATCTGCCCGAAGTGCGCCAGCCGCTGCCGGTGAAAGGCCGGCTGCATCAGCCGTCGCTGCCCGCGCCAGAAATCGCCCTCGCCGGTGAAGACGTTATCCTG
>JBQTJD010000527.1:0-3191 GCA_052387475.1 Anaerolineales bacterium
GACGCCCACCGTCGCTTCCGTCCATACGTCCCAGTAAGCGGAGTTCGGCATGGACTGGAGGGTGACGTTGATGCCGGCCGCTTTGGCATCTTCCTTCAGCGTCTCGATGTACGCCACAATGTCGGTCCAGCCGGTGCCCACCGCGATCTCAACATCGAGGCTGTCCATGCCCGCCTTTTGCAGCAGGGCCTTGGCGCCTTCGGGGTCGTAAGCGGGCGACTCCATGGGCGAGTAGTCCGGCTGTACCGGGGCGACGTGCGTGTCCTGGCCTTCATCGGCCTGCCCGAAGAAAGCCGTCTGCACGATCTTCTTGCGATCCTGCACCTTCTTCAACGCCATGCGCACATCGTTGTTGTCGAAGGGCGGTTGATCCACGCGCATGCGCAGCACGCGCGTCTGCGCGGTGCGGGCCGGATACACCGTGACCTTGGGGTTGGCCGACAACGTCGCAAAATCACCGGGGCCGATCAGATACTCGTCAATCTGGCCGCCCTGCAGACCGGCGACGTACGGCGTGCCTTCCGTGCCGAGGTCAATGAAATCCACCGCGTCGAGGTAGGGCAGCGGCTGGCCGTCTTCGCCGTTCTGCCAGTAGCCTTCGCGCTTCTCCACGCGCGCGCCCTCGCCGACCTTGTACTTCACCAGCCGGAACGGGCCGGTGCCGGGGTTCTTGCCGGTGGTGGCATCCCCGTTGAAGCTCGGGTGCATGATCTGCGCCGGGTAGTGGAAGAGGTTCTCGGCCACGTCCACCTTGGGCTTGGCCATCTTCAGCACCAGCGTGTGGCTGTCCTGCACCACGACGTTATCGAGCGTGAGGAAGCCCTCGAAGAAGCCGGCGATGGAGGAGCCGGTGTCCGGGTTCAGCCACTCGGCAAAGTTCCACTTCACGTGCTCGGCCACGAATTCCTCGCCATCGCCCGCGCCACCGGGGTTGAACCACTTGATGCCTTTCTTGAGGGCCAGGATCCACTCAGTGGCCGTGTCGTTGGCCTTCCAGCTTTCAAGCAGATACGGGGTGGTGATGTTGTTGCGGTCGGTGAAGGTGAGATATTCAAAGTTTGTGCGCAGGACGTCGGAGCCTTGCGTCCAGGACAGGCGGGCGGGGTGATCCACGGCTTGCAATGAGAAGCCGACCTTCATGGTGCCGCCGCGCTTGATGGTGGCCGCGACCGGCGCGGTCGTGGCCGCAGGGGGCGCCTGGGTGGCGGGCGCGCCACAGGCCGCCAGGACCCACGCTGCGCCTCCGCTCACGCCCATCAGGGAGGCCAGGCGCAGAAACTCGCGCCGGCTGATGCGGCCATCGGCGAGTTGCTGCTGGGCTTTTGTAACATATGGGTGAATGCTTTCGCTCATGTTTCTTTCCTCTCCTTGCCTTGGGAGTACACTGGAACACTTCACGACAACTATGTGAATTCAGAACCGAGACGAGCGGGGTTATTGGCCTCCTTTCACTGGCGCAACTACTGTTGCGCGCGGCCGGCGTGTGTGGCGCACAGTCCAATCGTCGCCCGGCTAACACAGCCGCCAACGTTCACGGCGCGGCCGTCCGATGAACAGGACAATCGGCTTAATCGGTATGCAGGTACACCGCGGCGTTCAATCCGGGCGAGTGGCATGATGATATTGGGAGCTAAAGGTGGTACGCCCTGTATCATAGACGAGGCGGTATTTCAATGTCAACAGACACTGTCCTAAATAATGATTAAGACTTTGTGGCGATTGCCACAACCTCAGCCCGGGAATTCGTGCGTCAGGCCAGATTGGAGTTCAAAACCCGGCGGCTGCGGTTTGCCAGGCTGGCCCGCTGCCCGCGCGCATCAGACCCGATCGCGGGTCGATGGCAACGGCGCAGACGCGGCCATAGTAATTGCCGCCCGGGCTGTCAGTTTGCACCACCACGTTAAGACCCATCTCCCGCAATTGCACCTGCACCTCGGTTGGGATGCGGCCATCCACGCAGGTTTCGTCGCACTGACAATGGACGCGCGGCGCATCCACGGCTTGTTGCACTTCCATCCCGAACTCCAACGTGTTGAGCAGCGTGTGCAGCACGCCAGTCTGAATCCGGTAGCCGCCTGACCCGGCGCAAGCAAAGACGGCAGAGCCGTCTTTGCTTGCGACAATGACCGGCGCGGCGAAGATCGGCATCTTGCCCGGTTGGATGCAGTTGGGGTGGTCGGGTCGCGGGTCGAAGTTGCGCATGGAGTTATTCAGTAGTACGCCGACCTCGGGCACGTAAATGCATGAACCGAACGCCCCAGACAAACTCGTGCAGGTCACCGCGATGTTTCCGGCCCGGTCGGCGGCCACCATTTGCGTCGTGCCGCTCGGCCCGCCGCGCGATGGGCCGATGGGCATCCGCTCGGGTTTATTCGACTCGGTTTCATAAGGCCACGGGTCGCCAGCAGCAATCGGGCGCGACGCGGCGCGATCTCGCCGGATGTTTTTCGCTCGAACTTGAGCGAAGGCGCGCGACGCCAGCCCGTTCACAGGGCTGCGCGTGAAATCCGCGTCACCGTAATGCCACATGCTATCGGTGAAGGCATGGCCCAAGGCCTCCGCGAAAAGATGACGGAATTCCACGCTATTCGGGCCATACTGGCGCAGATCAAATTGATCGAGAATGTTTAGCGCCTCGTAGCTGACCTGGTCGTAGCACGACACGTAATCGAAGTCTCGATAACGGGCAGGTTTTTCGCGCATCACTTTTGGTTGGAAGTTAGCGAGGTCTTGCGCGGTGAGGATACCGCCGTAGCCGACGACGTAGCGTTCAATGGCCTCGGCCACTGGGCCAGTGTGAAAGCCCGCCGGCCCATGTTCGGCGATGCGACGCAGCGTCTTGGCCAACGCCGAGTAATCAATCACATCGCCCTTCGTCCAAAGGTCACCCGCTTTGGCCGGGCGGTTGTGCGGAATGAGATGCGTCGCGAGGTCAGGGTAGTCGCGAATTTCATCGTACAGACTGGCAATCGTCCGTGCCAAACCCCAGTAAACGGGCAAACCCTGCTCTGCGATTTCGATGGCCGGCTGCAACACTTCCGCGAGTTGCAACTTGCCGAACATCGAATGCGCCGTACACATTCCCGCCACCGCACCCGGCACCGCACACGCCAAATAGCCTCGGTCGGCGAGGCCCTCACGAGTGTTGGGATGGCCGTAATAGGTCAGCGGCGCCTCCGTGTCAGGCTCGA
>JBQTJD010000528.1:0-1639 GCA_052387475.1 Anaerolineales bacterium
GGCCTGATACTTGAGCACGTTCTCGAGCACTTCCTTCGGTTCGCGCCCGTCGGCGTGGCGATAGACCATGGCGGCCTCGCGGCACTTCCCGCCGATCAAATCGTAGACCGGCATGTTCGCCGCTTTGCCTTTGATGTCCCACAGCGCCATATCCACGCCGCTGATGGCGTTGTTGAGCACCGGGCCGTTGCGCCAGTACGAGTTGACGTACATCACATGCCACAAGTCTTCGATGTTGGCCGGGTCGCGCCCACGCAACAGCGGGTCGAGATATTCGTCCACTGCCTGCGCCACCAGCGTTGGGCGTTGCGTGAACGTTGCGCAGCCCCAGCCATACAAACCAGGCTGATCGGTTTCGACTTTCACCACGACGAGGGCGATGCCATCCGGCGCGGTGAGGAGGGATTTGACTTTAGTGATTTTCATGATGTTTACCAGCAGGGGCGGACGGCTGTCCGCCCTTACGCTACGACCACAGCCGATCCCAACTGCGCTCGGTGTCCCAGTACGGCGTCGGCTCGAAGAAGCCGCGGTCGTTTGGGTCGAGGTGGGCTTTGATCGCGTCGGCGTTGATCTCGAAGCCCAGCCCCGGCGCTTCGGGCACGGGGATATAGCCGTTTTGAATGATAGGCTTTGGCACGCCGTCAATAAAATCGTCCCAGTACGGGATTTCGGTGAAGTGATGTTCGAGCGCGATAAAGTTCTCGGTGGCGGCGGCGCAGTGCACGCTGGCGAATGTGCTCACCGGCGTGCCGGCCATGTGTAGCGCCATGCTGATGCCGTGCTCCTGCGCGTAATCGCCAATGCGCTTGGTCTCGAGGATGCCGCCACTCGTCGCCAGATCGGGATGGATGACGTTGACGGCGCGCGCCTCGATCAATGGCTTGAAGCCGTCTTTGAGATAGATATCCTCGCCCGTGCATACCGGCGTGTTGAGCGCGCGTTCAAGCTGCACCCACTTGTCGGTGAACTGCCATGGCACGAGGTCTTCAAGCCACGCCAGGTTGTATGGCTCCAATGCCTGCCCGAGCCGCAGGCAATCGTCAATGCCGATGTGGCCAAAGTGATCAGCGGCGATGGGAACTTCGTAGCCGACGACCGACCGCACCTGCTCCACATAATCGGTGATCGCGTCAATGCCCTTCGGCGTCAGCCGCACGTGGGTGAACGGGTGCATCGTCTGATGGATGTTGAACATGCGCTCGTGCTCGTCACCGGGGTCACCGGGCAACATGCCCAGCGGCCACGATAGCGCGCCTTTTACACCGATGAGGGGCTGAATCCCAACATCCATTTTCAACATCGTGAAGCCGCGTTTCAATCGCTCCTTCAACCGCTTGCCCATCGCGGTGCCGGTCTGTTCGTTGGGCGTGTCGCAATACATGCGGATGCGGTCACGGTACTTCCCGCCGGCCAGCACATACGCGGGTACGCCGTATGCCTTGCCGGCCAAATCCATCAGCGCCATCTCCACACCACACACGCCGCCGCCCTGGCGCGCGTGGCCGCCGAACTGTTTGATCTTGCGGAAGAGCTTGTCCACATTGCACGGGTTCTCACCGAGCAGCCGGCTCTTCAGCATTAGCGCGTAGTTCTTGCTGGCGAAGTCGCGCACCTCACCGTAGCCACTGATGCCCTG
>JBQTJD010000529.1:0-3883 GCA_052387475.1 Anaerolineales bacterium
CACTTCCATCGCCGCGTTGCGCCCGTTGAGCGCCATGACTCCGCCTCCGGGGTGCGTACACGCGCCGCACAGGTAGACGCCCGGCATCGGCGTGCGGTGCGCCAGGCGTTTGTCCCACATGAAATCGGGCAGGCATTCGCCCTGAAAGATGTGGCCGCCGGTCAGCCCAACGCGTCGCTCGATGTCCGGCGGGCCGAGCACTTCCATGTCAATGATGGCCGCTGGGAAGTTGCTCACATGACGGGCCAGCGCATCCACGACGAGTTGACCTACCTCAGCGCGGCGTGTATCCCAATCGCCCTCGGCGAACTTGTATGGCACGCATTGCGCGAACACGCTCAGCGTGTGCCGGCCCTCTGGCACGACCGAGGCGTCGTACACCGTTTGCAGATAATTCTCTGTCCACACTTTCTTCGGAAGTTGACCGGCGCGCGCGGCCAGGTATGCGGCGTGATAGTCCGGCGCGGTCAGCGGTGTGTTGATGACGGCGCGGTGATGCGGCGCATCCATGCCGGGGCGACTGATGAAGTTCGGCAATTCGCGCAGCGCCAGATTCACTTTGACAGTGTTGCCCTCGATGGGCCAGGCTTCGACTCGCGCCCGCCACTGCGCGTCCGCCGCGTCGCCGAGCAAACGGAGCGTGACACGCGGGTCGGCGTTCGAGATGACGATAGGCGCGCGCAGACGGTCACCGCCTGTAAGTTCTACGCCTTCGCCGGGGAGGATGCGGGCCACCGGCGTGCCGCAGGCCACCGTCACGCCATGCTCGCGGGCGACATCGCACAGGATGAAGGACACCATCCCCATGCCGCCTTTCACGAACCCCCACTGACCGATGCCGTCGCCCATCCGCCCGCAGAAGTGATACCAGTAAATCGAAGCGGTGCCCGGAGCATACGGGCTGGCGTTCGTGCCAATCACGCCCTGGCCGAGGTAGGCCATCTTCATCCGCTCATCGGTGAGGTAGTGATCGAGATATTCAACCATCGACCAGTTGAAGACGAAGTCAATCGCTTCCGGGTCGCCCGCGAGTCGTTCTTCCACTTGCTCACGCGTCGGCGCGCGGCCAATCCACATGTCGCGCTCATCGGGCGGGCGGATGGCGTTGGTGGCGCGTTCGAGCGTGGCGTGCATGGCGCGCCAGCCATCCACATCACCGGGCGCGAAGCGTTTGATTTCTTCGATGCACTTGTCTTCGTCATCCCACAACTGCACACTGCTGCCATCCTCAAACGGGATGAACATCCCTCCCTCGGCGTGCTGCCACTCGAAGCCATGCTCACGTAGTTTCAATTCGTCAATGACTAATGGATGCAGCAGGCCGGCGACGTACGCGCACGGCGAGATGTGGAAGCCGGGAAACGGCTCGTCGAGCGTGCACGCGCCGCCGACTCGGTCGCGGGCTTCGAGCACGAGCACGCGTTGGCCCGCTTGCGCGAGGTAGGCCGCGCACGCCAGCCCATTGTGCCCCGCGCCAACGATGACGACGTCCCATGTTTTGGCGGCCAGTTCCTTAATCGGCGCGGGCGCAAGCGAAGCTTGCGCTTGAGAACGCGCAACATTAGTTGCGACGCGTAGCGGCTCGGAACTAATGTTCCGCTCTCTCTCGCCGCTATGCGGCGCGGGCAGGCCAAGCTTTCCGAGATGTGAAGCAGTTGAAGAAACCATAGGGTTTGGATCGAGAGGATACGTGATGCGTGAAACGTGATCGGTCGTCATTCGCGGCTTGATAATTTGCCGAAGCCTCGCCACGACCGAGACTTACGCTTCACGCATCACGTTTCACGCCGGTCTACTTCTTCAAATCTTTCAGCACCACCCGCGCGGCATTGTAGCCGTTCGCGCCGGTGACACCGCCGCCAGGGTGGGTGCCCGCGCCGCACAGGTACACGCCCTCCACCGGCGCGCGATACTGGGCATAGCCCGGCACAGGCCGCATGTGCAGAAATTGGTCGAGCGTCATCTCGCCGTGACTAGGGTTGCCTTCGGGCAGGCCATAGATTTTTTCGAGATCACAGGGTGTCAGAACGCGGCAATGGGTTATTAGAGATTGGAGATTAGGCGCGAATTCACTCAATCGCTCAATCACGCGATCACCCAGTGCTTTCCGCTGCTCTTCGTTCCAGCCGCCATTGAGTTTGTATGGTGCGTATTGAACGTACACCGATAACGTGTGTTGGCCGGCCGGTGCGAGCGATGGATCACTCAGCGAAGGGATGAGGACATCGAGATACGGTTGCCGGGAAATCTCGCCATACTTCGCGTCATCGTACGCGCGCTCCACGTAGTCGAGGCTGGGCGCGATGACTAGGTGGCCGCGCAGATGCGTCTGTGGATCGGCGCCGGCGAAGTGCGGCAGACCGTTCAGCGCCAGGTGCACTCGCGCGCCTGAGCCGCGATACTTGATGTTGCGTACAGACTGGAGGACAAATGAGTCGAGCGTGCTTGGGTCAAGCAATTTGAGGTAGGTGGTGCGCGGGTCGGCGTTTGAGATGACAATCGGGGCGCTGATCTCTTCGCCATTTGCCAGCACGACGCCCGTTGCGCGCCCTTGCTTGATCATGATGCCGCTGACTTCGGCGTTGACGCGCGTCTCTGCGCCATGCGCGCGGGCCGCGTTCGCAAGTGCTTGCGACAGCGCGCCCATCCCGCCTTGCACCATGCCCCGGCTACCGTTGACGTGTGAATAGAGAAACGTGTACGCCGTGCCCGCAGCGCGTGGCCCAAAGGTCAGGCCGGTGACAGCGCGCGCCGCCAGTACGCCGCGCAGGGCTTCGCTCTCAAACCACTCATCGAGCCAGTCAGCCATCGACATGGGCAGGATGCGGATAAGGTCGTGCGTTTCTACCTTGTTCAGCTTGCGCAACGGGCCGAGCAGCCCGGCCAGTTCGAGCACATCGCCCCCGCTCGGTTGCGGCAGTTGCGGGAGGATGGTCGTCATCAGCGCGCCGAGCACGGCGCTGAGTTTTCCGACTAGTGCAACGAAGTCGGGATAGCGCGCCGCGTCGCGCTTCGAGAATTTTTCCAGTTCACGCGCCGTGCGGGCCGGATCATGCCACAAGGTCAATGCCGCGCCATTGGGCTGTGGGCTGGGTTGCGGGGCGAAGACGGCGATTTCGGACAGGATCATCTCCAGCCCGTGCCGTTTCAACTCCAACCCCCGAATCACTTGTGGGAGAAGTTGCCCGCCGCCATCAGCGCAGGCGGAGAACTTGAAGCCGGGGAAGAACTCCTCGGTGATCGCCGCGCCGCCGAGCATCGGCCGCCGTTCGAGCACCAACACTTTGCGCCCGGCTTTGGCGAGATAAGCGGCGGTCACCAAACCGTTGTGCCCGCCGCCGATGATGATGGCGTCGTAGTAGGATGTCATATTTGAGGCATCAGTGAACCGAAAACGGCAATCGGTCAAACTGTTTACTGTTCACTTGTCATTTCCAGCCTTTCAAAATTTCCAAAGCTGCCAAGCGCCCCGGCCCGCCGGTGATGCCGCCGCCGGGGTGTGTGCCCGAACCGCATTGATAATAGTTACGGATGGGCGTGCGATAGTTCGCCCATCCGGGTGCGGGCCGCAAAAAGAATAACTGGTCGAGCGTTAGTTCGCCGTGAAAGATGTTACCCTCGGTCAGGCCGAATTGCTGCTCCAAATCCCACGGCGTCAGCACCTGCCGGTGCACGATCAGGTCTTTGATGTTGGGCGCAAACTCGGCCAAGGTGTTGATGCACGCATCGCCAAAGGCCTCGCGTTGCGCGTCGTCCCAGCCGCCCTCGAGTTTGTACGGCGCGTATTGTACGAACAGGCTCATCACATGCTTGCCGGGCGGCGCCATCGAAGGATCAACGACCGAGGGGATGATGCAATCAAGCAACGGGCGGCGTGAGAAGC
>JBQTJD010000530.1:0-4699 GCA_052387475.1 Anaerolineales bacterium
TGGCCCGTGTCTGGGCGCTTTTCAAATTGCGGACACAGACTATTGCACGCACGGCCCCGACGAAGCGCCGGCCGGGTACAACGTCTTGCAGTCCGTGCCGCTCATCTCAGTGAGCCAGCTTAATGCTGGAGTGCAAACGTTGACGTGTGATGGCGACGGCGTGACCGGCTACCGGGCGCAGGCGATTTATGCGCGCGCCGCCGACCGCGCCGACCGCTTCGCGCAGTACACCACTTCGCTCCGCAACTGGGTGCGCGATGTGGATACCATCTTCGAGCAGAGTGCGGCTGAAACCGGCGGCTGGCGAAAGGTGCGCTGGGTGCACGATGCCGGCTGCGAGGCCGTGCTCTTGAACGTCGTGCTCTCCAACACTGCCGACGACAACTTCACCAACACCATCAACGAATTGAGGGCGCAGGGCTATAACCGCACCGACCGCAAATATCTCATCTTCATGGATGCGACTATTCTGTGCGGCATCGGCAATATCAATTATGATGACCGCCCAGGCAGCAACAACAATAACAATGGCGGCCCCTCGTACAGCCGGGTGGATAGCGGCTGCTGGGGCGGCAGCACCGCCGCGCACGAATTGATGCACAACCTCGGCGGGGTGCAGCGCTCCGCGCCGAACACCAGCGGGGGCGGGCATTGCGTGGATGAGTACGACGTGATGTGTTACTCCGATTCGCCCAACTATCCGGCGATGATCATCCGTTGCCCGGACACGGCGCACAATGCGCGCTTCGACTGTAACCACGACGATTACTACCACACCAATCCAGCGGGCGGGAGCTACCTCGCTAATTTTTGGAATACGGTGAACAGTCGCTATCTGCTCAGCGCGCCGCCGGGCACCCCTACGCTCACGCCCACGGCCACGCCCACAGTCACCGGCACACCGCCGACAAACACGCCCACCTTCACCAGCATGCCGCCCACTCCGACGCGGACGCCGACCCGCTCGCCAACCGGCGCGCCCACCCCCACCAGCACGCGCCGCCTGTACCTGCCACTCGTGCGGCGGTAAACAAAACGACCCGCGGCGATGCGCGGGTCGTGATCTTGTCCAGTGAATGCTTGTAACCGCTCACCGCGAAATGAATTTCGCGGCTGAAATTTCCAGGTGCGCTGAAGCGCACTCTGACGCCTTACAACCGGCTTCAGCGGGTTTTCCTGAGAAAGCCGTCGATTTCAATCGACGGTGAAGACGTAAGCGGTTACGATTTTCACTCCACCAGCAATTGCAGTTGTTCCGGTTTGGCCACCGGCAAACGCAGGATGAACTGGCTGCCCTTGCCCGCTCCCTCGCTGAAAAGCGTTAGCGTCCCACCCATCAACTCAGCCAGTTGGCGGGAGATGCTCAGGCCAAGGCCTGTGCCACCGTAGCGGCGCGCTGTGGCGTTGCCCTCCGCTTGCACAAACGGCCGGAACAATTCTTTTTGTTGATCGGGCGATACGCCCACACCGGTGTCTTCAATAATAACAGCCATGAATAATGGCGCACCGTCGGTGTTGACACGCACCGTCACACAACCGTTGTCGGTGAACTTCACGGCATTGTTGAGCAGGTTGAGCAAAACCTGTTGCACCCGCGCGCCATCGGCCCAGAGCAAGGGCAGCGGCGGTGGTGGCACGTGCAAGTCTAACGCCAGTCCTTTCCGCTCCGCCTGTGGGCGCACCATCTCGCCGGCCTCCTCCAGCAAGGGCCGAATCTCTACTGGGCCACTATCCAATTCCAGACGGCCAGCTTCGATCTTCGCGATGTCCAGCAAATCGTTGATGATGTGCAATAGCCGCTGCGAGGCCATATACGCGGTTTGCAGCATCTTGGGTTGATCATCGGGCGGGCAGTAGCCGTTGATGACCATATCCAGCGCGCCGATGATGACCGACAGCGGCGTGCGCAATTCGTGCGAAGTGTTGGCGAGAAACTGGCTCTTAAACTGATTGGCCTGCTCGGCCTCTTGCCGCGCCGATTGCAGCTTGGTGAGCAGTTGCGCGTTCTCAATGGCAAGCGTGGCCTGCTCGGCAAACAGCTGCACCAGATGCCGTGCCGGCTCGGGATAGGCGTCCAACTCGGCGCTCTGCAAGTCAAGCACGCCCAGGGCCCGCCCGGCGCTGACCAGCGGCACGGCCAGCTCCGAGCGTGTTTTCGGATTGCCGAGGTAGTAACGGGGATCGGCGGTCACATCCGGGGCATACACCGTTTGTTGCGCGCGCACTGCGGCCACCGTCAACCCCTGGCTGGTGAGAGGCAGCGAGAAATTTTCCTCGAACGCAAACTCTCCGACCATGGCGACGCGCTGCAAACTATCATCCGCCTCATTCACGAGCAGCAAGCTACAGGCGCCAAAGTCAAACTCGCGCGCCACGGTCTCGACGATTGAACGGGCCGTGCCTGTCAGGTCAGCCGGGCTGAGCAACCGAAACGAGGCGCGGTAGAGGGCGGCGATCTCCGCCGCGCTGCGCGCCAACTGCGCCTCGGCCAGCTTCTGCTCGCTGACATCGCGCGAGAGCATGAAGACCGTTTTCACAAAGCTGTTGGTGGTGGGCACCGGCGTGATGCGGCCAGAGAACCAGCGCCGGCGCTCAGCGTGCGTGAGCGAATACTCGAAGACCTCCACGTGCCCGGTGAACAGCACGCGGCGAATGACCTCCAATAATGGCTGGGCAATCGCCGGTTCAAGCATCTCCTCCACTCGGCGCCCCAACAGCGTTGCGGCGGGTGTCACCATGGCGCGCGGGTCGCTGCACCACACATTGATGTAGGTGCCATCCGCATCAAACTCGAAGACCACTTCATCCATCGAGCCGACAATGGCTTGCAGACGCAGCTCGTTCTCGCGGCGCGAGGCTTCGACCAGTTTGCGTTCGGTGATGTCCCGCACGATGGCTTGATGCCGGCCATCCGCCAATCGCTTGATGCTCAACTCAACTTCGACTCTCTCACCACCGAGGCGCAGCAGCCGTCGTTCAATCAAGCCGGTTTGGCCGCTTTCAATTTGGAAAAGAAACGGCTCCCAATCTTCGGCGAGCAACAGTTGCCGCAAGTTGCGCTCAAGCAACTCAGACCGCGTCGCATCGAGCAAGGCACACGCGCGCGCGTTGACGTCCTGAATGTTGAAAACAGCATCGGTGAGGAAGACCGCATCCAACAACTGTTCGATGAAAACGCCGTCATCACGCTCGGCGTATTGGCGCGCGGTCAGGGCCGCCTGCACGTCATCGAGCACACGGCGCAATTCGGCCACCGTCTCTGCGCCAACGGGTTGAGCCTGCCCATTCACGGGCAGGCGTTCAATCAACTCACGCAATTGCTGAAGTGAGGGTTGCATAGCACTAGCATATCACTGACAAATCAAGACGGCACGTTGTGACTCGCGCAGCACGCGATCAACGGAACTGCCCAGCACGACCTCGACTACGGGATGAGCGCCATAGCCGCCCATGAGGATGAGATCAGCTGCACGCGCCTCAGAGGTTTGCAGGATAGCGGTAGCAGCGTCGCCTTCCATCCGGACGTAATCGGCTTTGACCTCATGAAACTCCAAATACTTGCGAGCAAAATCGAGCGCATCGGCTTCGATATTGCCATCGGCCACAGTCACAACACCCAGCACGGTGTTCCATGTCTCCGCCATGTAAGCGGCCACAAACAACGCTTCCTTTGATTTGGGGCTGCCATCATAGGCAAGCAAGAGACTGTGCATGGATGACGCCTGACCCGGCGCCGCCAGCACCGGGCGCGGGCAATGACGGATGATGGTGCGGAAGCCGGAGCTGAGCCGTTGCAGCGGCCCCGCGCCCGGCGGATGCGCCAGATTGAGCACGACCACATCGGCCAGGACAGCCCGTTCACAGATCTTCGCCGCCACTTCACCCACCTCGACGGCCAGCGTACCGGAAAGTTGTTGGGCCGCGCAGCGTCGATTGAATTCCTCCCTGACCGCCTCAGCAGACTGGCTTCCCTTGGCCGTCCCATCGCGCACCACATGCAATCCCATCAAATCGCCCTGCTCGCGCTGGGCAAGCACCAAAGCCTGATCCAAACCCACCCACCCAATTTGCTCACCGCTCACCGGAACCAGGACGTTGGCAAACAAACCACCGATGTAGCGTTCTTCTAGTTTCTCTTTGCGCCACACACCGGTTTCCGGTCCCGAAGCCAACCCGGCTGGAATGACCAGACTGAGCAATTGTCCCAACCGGTTCTGGCGAGGCTTGAACTTCTCAGCCATCTCGGTCAACATCGCCGTGGGCCGGACTTGCCAACCCAGCTCGGCCCGCACTTCGGCGCTGTGCTCGGCCAGCCACACGTATAAATCCGTTTCGGTGCGGCCCGGAAAATCGCGCAGCATGCCCCGCTCACGGATGACGCGGACGATGGGCAGATACTCATTATCGTACCAACTTGTCACCACTTCGGCATCGGTAAGATTACGGTTCTGCTCCGCTTCGAGCACATACTCATGCAATTCGATCAGGTTATGCAATTTGGCGTATTGTCCGGGAACGCTGACGGTGAGATCGGCTTCGGGCCGCAGTTTATCGAGGCGGGTGCTGGCCAGGAACTCGGCGTACTCGGCTTTGCGGATGAGGTCTTCGGGCTGATCGCCCACCGCGAGCGGCACTTTCGAGGTGACTTCGGTGACGTAGGCCTGCACCGCCTCAGCCCCCAACTGGCGGGCCACCGACA
>JBQTJD010000531.1:0-8526 GCA_052387475.1 Anaerolineales bacterium
TGCTGGCTGCTACGCTTCCATCTTTCAGACCGGCGCGCCAAAAGTATCGTTGGTGGGCCAGAGAGTGCCCTGACTTCACATCGCTAGACTTAATTCTTCGTATCTTACACTATTTTAGGACAGTTTCAAGTGGGGTGATGCTATACTTTCGCTCGTCATGCAGGTTCTGAAACAGTTCAAATTCGACACAACCGACTGGCTCATCATGCTGGGAGTGTTTGTGATCGGCGGTGTCATTGCCGCCAGTCAAGGTTTGTTTCGCCCCACTGTCGTGGCCGAAGTGTTCACACCCATACCTGCCACCACTTCTCTCGGGTTGGCGACAGCCCCTACGGCCAGAACAGTCGCGCCCACGCGCACCGTAGCCCGCAATGCGGCCCCCACTGCCACATCGGTGCCCGCCGCCACAGCCATCCCGCAAGCTACGGCCACATGGTTTTACATCGCGCCCGCTGTGCTGGAATTTGCGCCGACGCCCGTGCTCCCGCCCGCCGCTGCGTTTCCCACGTCGTGTGATGGTCCGGGCCGCATGAACATCATGCTGGTCGGCATCGATGGATTCAGCGGCAACTACAACCGCCCGGCGCGCTCGGACACGATCATCGTCGCCGGCGTCAACTTCGCGGCCAAAACCGCGCAGCTGATCTCGTTTCCACGCGACTTGTGGGTCGCCTTGCCCGGCGGTCTTCCGGTCTCTGAGGCCCGTATCAACACCGCCTACAATTACGGTGAGCTATATGGCGTCGCCGGTGGCGGCCCGGCCGAACTCAAGGCCGTTCTCGAAAATACGTTCGGGTTGCGGATTGACCGCTACGTGATTGCGAGCTTCCCGGCCTTTGAGCAAGCGATTGATGCGATTGGCGGCGTCGAAGTGGATGTGCCGTATCCCATCCGCGACCCGAACTACCCCATGCGCTCGCGCGAGGGCACGATGGCGATTGAGTTTCCGGAGGGTTTGGTGCAAATGGACGGTGGTACTGCCTTGATCTACGCGCGCATTCGCCATGACAGCAACGACTTCAATCGCATGCGGCGTCAACAGCAAATTCTTTTTGCTGCACGCGATAAGCTGCTTCAGCCCAGCACCCTCCCGCATCTACCGGCGCTGGCGCAAGTGATATTCAATTCGGTCCGCACGGATTTGAGTTTTGAAGATTTAGCTCTGCTCGGTTGCCTCGGCCCGCAAATTGACCGCAGCAACATTCAAACCTGGGTCATCGATTCGAAGATGGTCGACTCGCGCAAGCTGGAGGATGGCGCGCAGGTGCTCTTCCCCCGGATGGATGCCATTCAGCCGGTCTTACAAGCCTTCAACGTTGGTGAGTGATATGCGACGCTCTCTTGAATTCATCGGCCTGATGTTGTTTTTCGCCGTAGTGCTCGCGCTGGCCTTCATCGCCGGCTACTACGCGCGCGCGTTTTCCGACACGACCCCCCTGCTCCGCTGGCCGTTGCCTGGCATTCCGGAAACCGATGCAAGGTACCCGGTCTTTACCGAAGTGGAGAACCTGGTTAGCGCAAACTTCAACGGCCAATTGCCGGAGACAAAAAAACTTGAGTATGGCATGATCCATGGCTACATCGGCGCGCTGGGTGACCCGTATAGCTTGTTCGTCGAACCTCAGGTGGCGGAGATTGAGTCGAATCAACTCGCCGGTGAGTATGGTGGGATTGGGGTGGAAATTCGGCGCAATGAGGCCGGGGAAACGTTGCTCTCCCCCTTCCCCGAGTCCCCGGCGGAGGCCGCCGGTGTGAAGACTGACGACGTGCTGTTGAAGGTGGATAGCAACATCGTCAGCGCCGAGACATCCGTGGACGATGTGACCGCCTGGCTGCGCGGCCCGGTTGGCTCCGAAGTCATGCTCGTCGTACGCCATGCGGATGGAACCGAAGCAACGCTCGCCATCAAGCGCCAGCCCATCGCCCTGCCCTCGGTGACGTGGCGAATGATTGACGGACAGCGTGACATCGGGTTGATTACGCTGAGCCGGTTCAGCGACCGAACTATCACGGAGCTGCAACGCGCCGCTCGAGAACTTCAATCTCAGGGTGCGGCCAAGTTCGTGCTGGATTTGCGGAATAACGGCGGCGGTCTGCTCGATGCGGCGGTGGAAGTTTCCGAGCAGTTTTTGCAGGGCGGCGTGGTGATGTATGAATCGAGCCGCGACGGCCCGGAAAAAAATTACAGCATCGGTGAAGGCGGTGTGTTGACGCAGGTCCCGCTCACCGTGCTCATCAACGGCAACACGGCCAGCGCCGCCGAAATTCTGGCTGGGGCGCTGCTCGACCGGGGACGCGCGCCGCTCATCGGGCAGAAGACGTTTGGCAAAGCCTCGGTGCAATTCATCTTTCCGCTCTCCGACGGGTCCAGCCTGCACATCACCGCCAAGCGCTGGTTTACGCCGACGCGGCGCGAACTCGATAAGATTGGCCTGCCGCCGACGATTGAGGTCCAACCCGCCTCCGACGGCAGCGATGCGGAATTGAATCGCGCGGTAGACTACCTGAACAACGGGCAATAGCACACAGTATGACCAAACAAGACGACGGCATCAAAATCGTAGCGCAGAACCGCAAGGCGGCGCACGATTATTACCTTGAAGATCGTTTTGAGGCCGGACTGGTGCTGACGGGCACCGAGATCAAATCGGTGCGGGCGGGCAAGGCGCAAATCAAAGAGGCATACGTGCGCGTGGACGGCAATACCGCCCTGCTCGTCAATGCCCATATCTCCATTTATGACCCGGCGGCGCGGATGAACCATGAACCGTTGCGCCCGAGAAAGTTGCTGCTGCACAAAAAGCAACTGCGCACGCTGGCCGAGCAAGTCAAGCAAAAAGGTTTCACTATCGTGCCGACAAAGATTTATCTTTCGAAGGGGCGGGCCAAGCTGGAGATCGCGCTGGCGCGGGGCAAGAAAAACTACGACAAGCGGCAGGCCATCGCCGAACGCGACTCGAAACTGGATATGGAGCGTGCGTTGGGGCGGCGGGGCTAAGCATCAAGGGCTAGGGATTGGGGATTAGGGATTAGGGTTAGGGGTTAGCCAAACGCTGGAGGCTGCGCAAGATGCGCGCTGCTTCTTCGCCGTTGGCCAGGCGCGGAAAGCCGTTCTTAATCACCGCCGGGGTCCACTCGTAAGCTTCCACGCCCGCAGGCCCTAACTGAACTTTGAGGATAGCGGTGTCGTTGGCCGCGTCCTCAAACCCATCGAAGACGAAGTTGCCGAGGCTGTACGCAATCAGTCCGCTGCCATATTCTTCCGCACCCTGCAACACATGCGGGTGTGCGCCGATCACCAGCGTCGCGCCGGCGTCAACGGCAGCCCGCGCCTGACTCCGCTGGGCGGCAGTCGGTTCGGCTCGATTCTCAAAGCCGAAATGCAATAGCACGACCACCATATCACTTTGCTGTTTTGCTGAGACGACATCAGCGGTGATGGCCTCAACATAGGCCCAGGCCAGACCGGGCGAGCCGTCGGTCGCAATCCAACTGCGCGTGTCGAAGCCGCTTCGGCTCTCGATCGGCACATCCACATACGCCAGAAACGCCATCCGCAAACCGTTGCGCTCCACAATAACGGGTGTCCGCGCCTCACTCGCGTTGCCCCCCACCCCGACGGACGCAATTCCTTTTTCATTGAGCAAAGCCACCGTATCCACCAGCGCCTCGAGGCCAAAATCAAACGTGTGATTGTTGGCGAGGCTGACCACATCGACGCCGAGCGTGCTCAGGGCCTCGACGGCCAGCGGCGGAGCGCGAAAGACGTACGCCTTGGGTTGCGGTTCGCCGCGTTCTGAGATGGCGCATTCCAGATTGGCGATGGTGATATCAGCGGAACGCAGCGTGGCGGCGATCTCGCCGAAGGGCGCCGCGCCTTCGCTCACAATGCGGTCACCAATGGATCGGGCCAGCATCACATCCCCGACCGCCATCAGCGAAACAGAAACAGGTGCTGCGGTCGGCGTGGTGGAAGCCGTTGCGGTGGGCGGCGATGTTGGAGTTGGGGTCGGTGAAGAAGCAGCGGTCGCGGCGGGGGCCGGCGATTGCGGCGCGATGATGATTTCAACGACTGTCGGCGACGGAGGGGGCAGTGTGAGGGTGCTATTGGAGTTGCAGGCGCTGAGCACAGACAGGGCGCACAAAACCCAAATGAATTTCATCCCAGCGCCTGCGCCAGCACAATCCCAAATAAACCCAGCACAATCCCCAAATGCAGAAATAAATCGTTCGGGCTGAGCCAGTCGAGACCGAATAGCCGGAAGATGAAATTCAAAACGACACAGGCGATGCCGACGAGGATCATCAACCCCTTGTAACGCGAAAAGAAACCGGAGACGCGATTGAGCATGGCATCACTCCGACGCAAGTTTGGCGCGCGGCGGCGGGTACGACGCCAGAGAAGCGCCGCAACTAATGTTGCGCCTTCTCATGACGCGCCTGTGGCGCGCGCGCGCCGGGGTTTAACGCTGAAGGCCTCGAAGCGCGGGGCGAGCCGTTCGGGGACACGGCCCTGCACCGCAACGCCTTTCGCCTGGTGATCGATTTGCTCGACGTGGCCCTGCTCGTGCAAGAGCGAGATCAATTGCCCTTTCGCGTAGGGGATGAGGGCATTGATCGGCACCAGGCTGGCGTACAACTCGGCCTGCAGGCGGCCCAACAAGCCGGGCAAGCCCTCGCCGGTGAAGGCGGAGATGAAGTAGCCTTCGGGCAGCAGCTCACCCAGGTGGGCCTCCGCCTGCGCGCGCAACTCCGGCGTCAGCCGATCGGTCTTGTTGAACGCGAGCAGCGTGGGCACATCGTGCCCGTTGAGTTCGGCCAGTGTCTCCTCCACCGCTTGCACTTGTTGCCGCGCGTTGGGATGCGTAATGTCCACCACGTGCAAGATCAAATCGGCCTCAGTGATTTCTTCGAGCGTGGCGCGGAAGGCCGCCACCAGCGTCGTCGGCAATTTCTGAATGAAGCCGACCGTGTCGGTGAACAACACCGGGCGCTTGTTGGGCAGCGTGACGCGGCGCGTGGTCGGGTCGAGGGTGGCGAAGAGCTGGTCGGCGGTGTAGGCGTCGTCCGCGCCGACCAACCGATTGAGCAGCGTGCTCTTGCCGGCGTTGGTGTAACCGACGATGGCGATGACGGGGATGGCGCTACGTTGGCGTTGAGCGCGATAACGTTTGCGATGCGCGCGAACTTTTTCCAGTTCGCGCTTGAGTTGAGTGATGCGGCGACCCATCTCGCGCCGGTCGGCTTCGAGCTGCGTCTCACCGGGGCCGCGTAGGCCGACGCCGCCGTTGCCAGTGCGCCCCGCCCCACCGCCCGCCTGCCGCGCCAGATGCGTCCACGCGCGGGTCAACCGTGGCAGGCGATATTGATATTGCGCCAACTCCACTTGCAGCGCGCCTTCGCGCGTGTGCGCGTGCTGGGCGAAGATATCGAGGATGAGCGTCGTCCGGTCGATGACCTTCACCTTTTCGCCGAACACTTCCTCCAGTTCACGCTGATGGCGCGGCGAAAGTTCCTCGTCGAAGATTACGACATCGGCAAGAGTTTCTTCGACAAAGTCGCGCACATCGATCACCTTGCCGGAGCCGATGAATGTGTTGGGGTCGGGGCGTGAGATTTTTTGGTACGTCTCGCCGACGACGTTGAGGCCGGCGGTGTCGGCCAGCAGCGCGAGTTCGGCCAGCGAGTCATCCACGCTGAGTAGGTTGCGCTGACCGGTCAGTTCAACGCCGACGAGGAAGGCGCGTTCGGCGGGTGGTTTGGTGGGTGTGGGTGAATGGGGCACGGACAGTGTGAATTGCGGCTCAGGCGAAGATGTCGGCGACCGGACAGGCAAAGCCGGGCAAAACGTCTGGCAGTTCGAGCACATCGCCGAGTGTGAGCACCTCCACTTGCCGGAGCGAGCGATAGACCGCGATTTGTTTTGAGCGCGGATAGACGACCAATGCCACCACGGCGCCGGCCCGCAACCACTCCACAATTTTGGATTGAACGTCATCTGGGTCATCGCTGGGCGAAACGACCTCGGCTACCAAATCGGGCGCGCGATCCAAATAACCTTGCGGTATCGGCGAAGTCAGGTGCGCCTGAGCGACAAAGGCAACATCGGGCGCACGAACCGTGTCTGGGTTGCGCGCGAGACGGAAGCCAGTCTCCGCCGCCAGGACGCGACCCAGCTTGTTGCGCCGTACGTGTTCGGCAATCACGCTGCCGAGGTTCATTGCCACAGCTCCATGCTCAGCGCCGGGTGGTGACATTTCGATGAGTTCCCCTTTCACGAGTTCATAGCGGCCTTGACTGGCGAGGATTAGTAATTCCTCGGCGGTAACGAGTTTAGAAGCAACGGGTGCGGTCATCAACGCGATTATACCCCTGATAGAAATCTCTCACGGCAGCCCGGTGACTCGCAAACTACGCGGGTGCTCCACCGTAAACTCGAAGCGCACGCTCTGTTTTTGCTGCGGCTCCAGCGTCAGTTTCCATTCGAGCAGGTTGAGATCGTCGTGCTCGGTCGGGCGCGGGTCGGCGGCGTCGAGCTTGACCTTGATCTGCTCATCGCGGCTGACGGGCAACTGGTCACGCACCGTGACCAGTTGCGGGCGGTCGCGCAGGTTTTCGAGCTTGATAACGTAGGCGAAGCGCGTACGGCGTTTGTCCCCGAGCAGGCTCTTATCCACCTCGCGCGCTGCCAGTTCCCGCTCCACCCTCAGCCGTTCATCCGGCCCGAGGAAGAGTTCGATCTCCTGGTTGGGCGCGACGAATTCCATGCGCGTGCTGCCGAGGAAGTCATCGCCCTCGAACAACTGCGCGCCGCCCGGCATGAGCGAGTACGCGCTTTCGTTTTTGACTTTGGCGCGGCGGAAGCAGGCGGCTTGTAGTTTGGGCGCGGTCACGTAATCGAGTTGGGGCTTGAGCGGGAAGTTGGCGATGGTCACTTTGCGCGGGTCGCCGTTGCCGGGTACATCCGCGCCGCCGGAGAGTTGATAAGTTAGAGCCGCACCAGCCTCCGACACAGTCGCAGTTGCGACGGTCATCTCGGCCATCTGAGGCTCGGCATCGGCGTACTCGTGGCGGGGTTCCATGATCATCGCCTTCTGCATCGGCGCAGCGGCGGGCATGGCGCGCGCCATCATCGGGACGGGCACGGGCACGAATGGCGCGATGTACCACGGGTTGAGTTCGGGTACGGTCAGACTGAGTGCGGGTTGCGCGGTAGATAGCGCCAGCGCCACATTGCTCCACTCTTCGCCGGTATTTTGCTGCACCTGCGCCAGATAGGTCACGTCGAGTGTGTCATTGGCAAGCCGCAGGTCGTAGAGCGGTTGCCAACTCGCGCCTAGCGCGACGTAGACCAAATCCAATTGCAGTTCGCCGGCGGTGGTCACCTCGACCTCAACGCTGGCGACGTAGCGTTGCCGGGGCCGCGCGGACTGTGCGGCCTGCAATTCCTGCTTGAGCTTGTCCACCAGTTTGTCGTTCTCGCGCTTCTCACGCGAGAGGCGCAGCATTTGGGATTGGATGTCCGTCATCCGCTGGCGGATGAAGTCGAAGACCGCCCCCTGCTCCTCCGTGGTCTTGCCGCGCAGCGAAAGGCCACGCGCGAAACTCTCCGCTTGCGCGCCGAGGGCTTCGAGATACTTTTGTTCTTTGTCGAGCACACCGCTGTGAGCGGCGAGTTCAACGCTCACATCCTGCGCCGTGCGCAGCTGTGCTTCGAGGTCGCGCACACTTTCGGCGGGCGTGTCGGTGAAGTATTCCATGCGCGTGCTGACACCGAGCAGTTTCGCCCGCGCCGTTCCCTTGCCTGAAGCGCGCACGGACTCGGGCAGCAGCGAAAGCGGCAGATCGCGCACTTCGATGCGCTGCACGCCGGGTTCAATCTGCACCCGGCCCGTGCGGGTGAGGCGGGCGCGGTCGGGGAAGACGGTGACTGCCCGGATTGTCGTATCCATGATTTTTCCTATCCTCAGGCGGGCATACGCGCTGCCGCGTGCTGGACAATGCTCGCCACTACGTTGTGATAGGCCAACCCCTCGGCCTTGGCGCTCGTCATCAGCGCGGAGGTGAAGTCGATGTCACAGTTGGGGTTGACATCCAGCACCTGCGGTTCATCGCCGAGCATGCGCAAATCAATCCGGCCATAGTCGGTCATGTTGAAGGCCTTGTAAGTGGCGAGGCCCACTTCTTCCAATCGAGCGCGCCAGTGCGGTTTGTCGGGCGGCGCGGGAGCATGCAGCTTCACGGCGTGATAGCCAAAGGCATGCTCGTCGTGCTTGTACGAGTAGGCGAAGATGCGTTGATGCGGATCAGCGAACGCGCCGTAATCGTATTCCACCGGTGGCAACGCACGGGAATCGCCATTGCCGAGCACGGCCACGTGAAACTCACGCGTATCGAGAAACGGCTCCACCAGCGCGTCACACTCTAACTCGCGCCGCAGATACGTGATGCGGTCGGCCAGTTGCGCGGTGGTGCTGACGACGGCCTCTGGCTCGATGCCGAAGCTGCCATGCTGCGTGCAGCCCT
>JBQTJD010000532.1:0-3323 GCA_052387475.1 Anaerolineales bacterium
GTGAGTCTTATCGCGCGAAGGGTCTCAACGTATTTCGATGAGACCCTTCGCGCGAGCAGGCTCGTGAAAGGCGCGCCAATGCGGCAGCGCTCAGGGTGACATTCGATGTTGTAAGCCAACCGCGTAACTTCTGTACGAGCGCTTCGCTCCTCAGGGGACAGATGAACTCCTTGAATCACATCCCATGCTAGAATCGCGCGCGAGGTAAATGACGATGCCAGCGAAACGCATCCTTTTGGTAGATGACCAACGCGAGATCACCCGGCTACTGCGCACGGCGCTCGAGACGCTGGGGCGGGGCGATGTGATTGTGGAAACGCCCTCGGGCGAGGAAGCGCTGTTGGAGATCGGGAGGGGCGGGGCGGATCTATGTGTGATCGACGTGCGCCTGCCCGGCATCAGTGGGCTGGACGTGGTGCGCCGGTTGCGCCGCGCCAACTCGCGCGCGCCGGTCATCCTCATCAGCGGCTTGCCCGATCCGCAAATGGAGAACGAAGCGCGCAGCCTCGGCGTGCTGGCCTTCATGCGCAAACCCATCAACATCAGCGCGTTTCTGCCCGTGGCCCAGCGTGCGCTGGAGGAAGGGGCCTCAGCCGCTGCACCGGCCGCCGACGCCGATCAACCAGTCGTCTCCCAGCGGCTCTCGACTCTGCGCGCTGACCTCGGCGCGAACGCCATCTTTCTGGTGGATATGCAAGGCCGTATCACCCACCGCGCTGGCGACATCACCCGCATTGACCTCGACCCGGTGATGGCGGAAGTGGTCACGGTGATGACGGCCTCCCTCCGCACCAGTGGGCTGCTGGGCGGCCTCATCCCCTCCAATGTTCATTTCTTTGATGGCGATGACTACGATGTGTACGCCGCGAACGTCGGGCAGTTTTATTCGCTGGTCGTGCTTTTCGACGGCGAGCGCGGCGCCGGGCAGATGGGGCCGGTGATGCGCTACGGCCGCCAATGCGCCGATGACCTGCTCAACTCGCTGGTGATGCTGGGCACGCGGCCTGAGTCCGCCGTCACCTTCCGCCCCGCCATCACCACCAAGCCGGCCGTCGTCGCGCCGGCCAGACCCACTCCGAAACCGGAGCCAAAACCCGCCGCTCCCCCACCACGCAGCGCGCGACCCGTTGCGCCTGAGCCTCCGCTGCCAACGCCGCCCGTCATGGCGATGCCCGCGCCGAAGCCCGTGCCAAAAGTCGAAGAGAAGCCGCTGACCGAGGCTGAACTCAAGGCGCTCGACGCCGCGCTCGACAAAATCAAAGCCGCCGACGCCAATTCGTTCTGGGACAATCTCAGCGAGGTGGCGGACGATGACGCGAGCACGCTCTCATGGGAAGAGGCCGAGAAGCAGGGGTTGGTGCAGAAGAAGTGACAGGAGATAGCGACATGACAAAGCTCATCAAGATCGTGGTTGAGAAGCATGCGGATGGTTACGTGGCCTACCCACTTGGTATGAAAGGTGTGGTGGTGGGCGAAGGTGAAACCTATGAAGAGGCCCTGGCCGATGTGAAATCTGCGATTCAGTTTCACATTGAGACTTTTGGCGCGGAAGTGTTGGAAACTGAGGCGTCGGTGCTGGAGGCATTTGTGGCTGAAACCGGCGTAACGATCTAATGCTCAAGTTCCCGGTTGATGCACGCGGTGATTGCACACAACTGCTCCAGGCCCGCGTCCTCGCGGGCCGTCCGCGAGGACGCGGACGGAGAGCAAGAGAGATGTGAACAAGCTCGGCCCTTGCGCTGGCACGCTCGTCCCTCATGTTATAATCCGCGCGCCATTGGGGCATGGTGCAATTGGCAGCACACCGGACTTTGGATCCGTGAATCCTGGTTCAAGTCCAGGTGCCCCAGCTTGATTCTCTGGCTAGCCGTCGTCCCATCCGAGGAAGGGACGGCGCTTCCAGAGCGGCAGTATGACTTCCACGCCCGACGAGCCTCATCTTAGTTTCGCCGCCGCGCCAGCGAAGCGCCGCCGGCATCCGCCGCTGGTTCCACCTGCATCCCGCTTTATCTCAACTGAGGTATTTCCATGACTCTTGCCGCCGTTATTTTGGCCGCCGGGCAGGGCACGCGTTTTAAGTCGACTCGGCCTAAAGTGCTGCACCGTCTCGGCGGGCAGCCGTTGGTGCGTTACGCGATTGAGGCCGCGCGGGCGATGACCGACGTCCCGCCCGTGCTCGTCATCGGCCACGGGGCGGAGGCATTGCGTGCGGAACTCGGCGAGGCGGTGCAGTACACCATGCAGTCGGAACAGCTCGGCACCGGCCATGCCGTGAGGCAGGCCGCGCCGCTGCTCGAAGGCCAATGCTCGCATGTGCTCGTGACGTATGGCGACATGCCGCTGCTGCGTGCGGAAACGCTCAAGGCGCTGATCGAAACCCAATCCCACAACACCGGCCCGCTGACGATGTTGACTATTGACGCGCCGCAGCTCTCCGACTTTGGCCGCATCGTGCGCGACGCGGACGGGAACGTGACCGCCATCGTGGAGCTGGCGCAGGCCACGCCGGAGCAGAAAACAATTGTGGAGAAGAACGTGGGGGCGTATTGCTTTAACGCCGATTGGCTGTGGGCGCATCTGCCGCAACTCCCGCTCTCGCCGAAGGGTGAATACTATCTCACCGACATCGTCGCGCTGGCGGTCGCGGAGGGCGGCCACGTCGCCGTCGTGAAAACCGAAGACGAAGCCGAGACACTTGGCATTAATACACGGGCGCAACTCGCCCAGGCCGAAGCCGCGCTACGCGCCCGCATCAACACACATTGGATGGCCGAGGGCGTGACGCTCATTGACCCGGCCATGACGTACATCGAATCGTTGGTGACCGTGGGGCGTGACACGGTGATTTGGCCGAACGTGCATCTGCAGGGCAACACATCCGTCGGTGTGGGTTGTGTCATTGGCCCCAATACCATCATGCGTGACACCGTCATCGGCGACGAGTGCCACATCGAATGTTCGGTGCTTGAGGAAGCGTGGGTGGGCGATGAAGTCGAGATCGGGCCGTTCGCCCATCTGCGCAAGGGCGCGCGGCTGGAACGCGGCGCGCACATGGGCAACTTCGGCGAGGTGAAGAACAGCACGCTCGGGCCGGGCGTGAAGATGGGCCACTTCAGCTATATCGGCGACGCCACCATCGGCGCGGGGAGCAATATCGGCGCGGGTACGATTACATGCAACTTCGACGGCGTGAAGAAGAACAAGACCATCATCGGCCACAACGTTTTCATCGGCAGTGATACGATGTTGGTGGCGCCGGTGACGTTGGGCGATGGCGCGCGCACCGGGGCTGGCTCGGTCGTCACGAAAGACGTGCCGGCGGA
>JBQTJD010000533.1:0-2109 GCA_052387475.1 Anaerolineales bacterium
CGCCGTTGCCCGGGCGCACATCGGCCAGCACGGTATCGATGCCGGTTTGCGCGGCGGCGGCGGCGGCGTTGATGGCGACGGTGCTGGTGCCCACGCCGCCCTTGGCGCCGATGAAGCCGACGATACGGGCGTGTTCGGTGGGGGCGACGGTGCGCGTGGTCTGCGAGCGGGCCAGCAGCGCCTTAACGTGTGCGACCAGTTCCGCCGGGTGGGTGGGCTTGGTCAGGTAATCATCGGCGCCCGCCTCAAACCCGGCCACCTTGTCGTCGAGCAGGGTTTTGGCCGTGAACATGACGCTGGGGATGTGGCTGAGCGCAGCATCTGCTCGCAGGCGACGGGTGACTTCATAGCCATCCATGTCCGGCATCATCACGTCCAACAAGATGATGTCGGGGCGCTCGGTGGCGGCCTTGGCCAGGGCCGAATTGCCGCCGTTGGCCGCCACAATCTGGTAGCCGTGCCGCTGCAAAATCAACCCAACCAGTTTGAGCGTGTCGAGGTCGTCGTCGACGATGAGGATTTTGTCAGCCATCAGCCATGCCTTACCACGGGTGTCCGTCTCATTGGCCGGAAGTGTAGCACGACGCATGGGTGAGAGCAACTTTTGAGCGGTCATTCCCGCGCAAGTGGGAATCCAATTGCGTGGCTTGGACACCCGCTCCCCATTGGCATGGGGACAAGCTTCGCGGGTGTGACGAATCGCCGTGAATCGCTCACTTGGCCGCCTCGCCTTATCGAGGCGCTATAATCTGCGGCATGCGCATCGCCATGCTGTCCTATCACACCTGCCCGCTCGCCACGCTGGGCGGCAAAGACACCGGCGGTATGAACGTCTACGTTCGTGATCTGACGCGTGAACTTGGGCGGCGTGGGCTGGTGGTGGATGTGTTCACCCGCTCACAGGATGAGCACCAGCCGCATGTCAAAGAAGACCTCGGTTACGGCAACCGCGTCATCCACGTCCCCTCCGGCCCCGAGCGCCCGACGCCCAAAGACATCTTGTATCAGCACGTGCCGGAGTTCGTCGGCGGCATTCGCGAATACGCGCGCGCCAATAACTTGCACTACGACCTCATCCACGCGCATTACTGGCTCTCCGGCGTGGCGGCCCGCAATCTGCGGCAGGCGTGGGGGACGCCGTTTGCGCTCATGTTTCATACGTTGGGGTTGATGAAGAATCGCATCGCCCAGAATGACTCGGAGCGCGAGAGCGACTTGCGGGTGCAGGTGGAGACCGAATTAATGAGGGAGGCCGATAAGCTGATTGTGGCCACGCCGGCCGAGGTGGCGCAACTCAACTGGCTGTATCAAGCCGATGTGCGGCGGGCGGTCGTCGTCCCGCCCGGAGTCGACGTGTCACTGTTCTATCCGCGCCCCATGAATGAAGCCAAGACCCGCATCGAAGTCGATCCCGACAAAATCCTTTTGCTATTTGTGGGCCGCATCGAGCCGCTCAAAGGGCTGGAGACTCTATTGCGGGCTGTCGCCATCTTGCGCGAACGCGGGGTGTGCCAGTGCGAGCAACTGTGTCTCGCCATCATCGGCGGCGACCCGGAGGATACGCTGGTCCACCTCAATGAAGAGATGGGCCGCATTCGGGCGTTACGCGAGGAATTGCAGTTGGAAGACTTGGTGACCTTCCTCGGCAAGCAGGATCAGGACACGCTGCCCGATTACTACGCCTCGGCAGATACCGTCATCATGCCCTCGCACTACGAGTCATTCGGGATGGTGGCCCTGGAGGCGATGGCGTGCGGCACACCGGTGATTGCGTCGGAGGTGGGTGGCCTGGCCTTCCTCATCCGCGACGGCGAAACGGGCTACCACGTGCCTGACCGTGACCCGGCGGCGCTGGCAGACCGCATCTGCGCCATCATCACCGACCCGTTACTGCGTGCGAAAATGGGCGGGCAGGCGGCAGAGTACGCGCGTGGTTATAGTTGGCAGTTGATTGCGGACAAGATTGTGGGGGTATACGAAGGAATGTTGAACGGCGGACGGGCGTCAACGAACCATAATTTTCCGGTAGCCAGTTATCAGTAACCCGTTAAGCACCCACAAACTTGCCGCCCACGATTTCCTGCTCGATCAGCTTTCGGCCCGCGTCAA
>JBQTJD010000534.1:0-4247 GCA_052387475.1 Anaerolineales bacterium
CGCGCCACCCCGCGCACGCAGAGCAGCTTGCTGGAAGCGCTGGCCGAGGGACAGGTGACGACCGACGGCGTGACCCGCGCGTTGCCGCATCCGTTTTTTGTGATCGCGACCCAAAATCCTGTGGAGACGGCGGGCACGTTTCCGTTGCCGGAAGCGCAGCTCGATCGATTTCTGTTTTCGCTCTCGCTCGGCTACCCCTCCGCCGCCGATGAACTCCGTATTCTCGAGCAGGAAGAGCATCGCAATCCACTGGAGGACGTTCAGCCGATGCTGGCCCTCGAGGAGGTGCTGCATCTGCAAGATGAGGTGTTGAAAGTGAATGTGGTGCGGCCGGTGAAGGAATACATCGTGCGGCTGGTCACTGCCACGCGCGGCCACGCTGATGTTGTCCTCGGCGTCAGCCCGCGCGGTGGCGTGGCCGTACAGCGCGCGGCCCAGGCGATGGCGCTGTTGAATGGCCGTGATTTCGTCACGCCCGATGAGGTGAAAGCGGTGGCCTCCGCCGCGATGGCGCACCGCATGCTCACCCGGCAACGCGGACTCGCAGCCGGGCAGGCGGTGGTGGATGAGTTGCTCACGAAAATCCCGGTGCCTGTCTGATTGAATACACAGTTCATAATGCTCAATGATGCATTATGAACTGCGTATTGTGCATTGAGCTATGAAGCCCGTTCAAAACAACAACAGTCGTTACACTCGCTGGCTCCGTAGTTGGTGGGGGCGCTCGCTGTTTGGCGCCTTTGTCGGCGCACTGCTCGTCGCCTTCTCCGGCATCGAAGACCCGCTGGCATTTCTCATTGGAATCGTGGCCGGCGCGCTGGTGGTGTATTTCCTCGGCAGATTGGAATGACGTTCCACAGAAAGCAGAACGCCGCTTTCGGTTTCCCGCCGACTGTCACTCGCCGAGGCTGGTCCGTCCTCGCCCTCGCCGTCAGCCTCTATCTTTTTGCCAATCAAACTCAAGTTAGCTGGCTCTACGTCTTCACCGCGCTGACGCTCGGCGTGTGGATTGTATGTGCGTGGCTGCCGGGGCGGATGGTGCGGGGAGTGACTCTCACGCGGGCCATCCGTCAAATGGATGAAGCGGAATTGCACGTCGGCGATCCAATCGTCATTACGCTGACGCTGAGCAATGCAGCTCGTCTGCCCGCACTTCACCTGCGCGGCGAAGAGCTGTGCCCGTTCGCACCCGCCGCCGACCGCGTGCTGCCGTTCTTCGCTTCGGCGCCCGCCCGCTCTACGATTGAGATGCGATATGACACAGTGTGTGCGCGGCGTGGCTGGTTCGACTTCACGCCGCTTACGGTTACTACACGCGCGCCGTTCGGCTTCTTTGCCGCGCGCCGCATCTTGCCTTCGACAGGCGGCGTCCTCATCTTTCCCGAGTATCGTGTGCTCGAAAGTTTTCCGTTGCTCGACCGGCGGCCCGCGACGCAGAGTCAATACGCGCGCATCGGGCAGGGCGCTGAGTTCCTCGGCGTGCGCGAGTACCGGCCCGGCGATTCGCCCCGGCATGTACATTGGCGCACGACGGCGCGCGCAGGCCGGTTGGTGGTGAAAGAGTTCGCGGAGGAGACTCAACCAGGCCTGACGCTGGCGCTCGATGTGCGCGCGTCATCCGTCATCGGTGATGAAGACGACAACACCCTCGAGCGCGCCATCAAAGTGGCGGCGACATTGGCGCATTACGCCGATGCACGGGGCATTGCGCTCTCGCTGCCGCCACTCGGTGGCGCGGTGAGCCGCTGGGCGGCGATGAACTACCTCGCCCGCGTGCAGCCCGATAACGGGCCGCCATTCGCCGAATGCTTGCGCGGTCTGCGCGGCATGCCTTTCGTGGCTGCGTTGTTACCCGCGCCAGATGAAGCGGTGATTGCGCCGTTGCTGGAGTTGAAGCGCGGTGGCGCAACGGTGCTGGCCGTGCTCTTCGATTGGCAGGCTGACGCGCGTGTTGCTGCGCTGGCCGCCTCTCTCAAAGCCAACGGCCTCAGCGTGCGCATGATCGGTGATGAAGTGGATTGGGAGCGGGCACTCATCCAAGATGAGCGAGTTGAAATGCGATGAAAAAAAATAAAACCGCGAAGACGCAAAGAGCGCGAAGGAAGTTTCGCGCAGTTCTTTGCGGCCTTCGCGTCTTCGCGGTGAATCTCCTGCAAAGAAATGACTTGGCTTAAGCGCTTTTTTGAACCCCGTAAACGCGCCGCTGCGCCTGAGCGCTCAGCCGCGCTGCGCCGATGGGCCTTCCTCGCCGCGCTGCTGCCGGTGCTGGCCGCCGCATGGAACGGTCAGTTGTGGCTTCCGGCGTTGCTCTCCACCGCTGTGCTCGCCGCCGGACACTTGTACAGCTATCGCGCTGCCTTCCGTGAGAAGCCCGATGGGCGCGTGCGACTGGCGGTGTTCGTGGGCCTACATGCGCTACTGGCATACATGTTTGTCGGATTGTTCGCAGGCTTCAACTTGCCGCAGGTGCAGTTCGCGCTGTTCGCGCAAGCCCTCACGGCTTTCGATCTGCGCTCGCGCCTCAACACATTCTCCTCGCTCGGCATGAGCGTGCTCGTGCTGTACGCGGCTGCCACCGTCAGCCGCGACTACTCGATGTTATTGTTTCTGCTGGCCTTTGCCGCATGCGCCCTGATGGTGTTCGTTCAAGCCGAAATCGAAGATGGTCAACAAGGTGTAAGGCTCAAGTGGCAAGTGGCAAGTGACACTCTACGCACCACGTTTCACATTTCACGCTTCACGTTCCTCATTTCCTTTGTTGCCTTCCTTTCCTTTGCCTTTCTGCCTCAGTTCTCCAGCCGCCCCCTCGTCCCGCCGTTCTCGCTCAACCTGCGTGTGCGCGGCGGGCCGAGGGCGCAAATCATCAATCCTGCCGTGCCGCTGGTGCAGATCAACGGCATTCGTGAGCCGAGCGAGAATTACTACTACGGCTTTGATTCGAATCTTGACTTGCGATATCGCGGTGGGTTGAGCGACGCGGTGGTGATGTATGTGCGCTCACCCGCGTGGAGTTACTGGCGCAGCCACAGCTACGACACTTACGATGGAGCGTTTTGGAGTCAGAGCGACGACAGCCTGCGGCCCGCGCGCCACTTTCCCGGCACGATCACGTTTGATTTGCCCACAGACGAACAGGCCCTCGGCGAGGAAGTGGTGCAGACGTTTTACATCGTACAGGAGCAGCCGAACTTGCTCTTCGCCGCATATCGACCAGTGCAAGTGTTCATGCGCTCGGATGGGATGTCACTTGATGCCGGCGATGGCATCCGCCTCGGCGAACCGCTGCGCGCCGAGATGCTGTACACCGTGCTCTCGCGCCGCCCGAACTTCGATCCACAGCAACTGCGCGCCGCCTCCGCCGACTATCCACCCGACATTGCACGCTATCTGCAACTGCCACCGAACATTACGCCGCGCACCCGTGAGCTTGCTCACGCACTCACGACCAACGCCGGCAACGCTTTCGATAAAGCCTCAGCTATTCGCGATTACCTGCTCACCAGTCCGTACGATTTCTTCCCGCCCCCGCACAAGCCGGGCAGCGAGGTGGTGGATACATTTTTGTTCGAAGACCGGCGCGGCATTTGCGAGATGTTCGCCAGCGCGCACGTTGTCATGCTGCGCAGCCTCGGCATCCCGGCGCGGCTGGTGGCCGGTTACGGCGCGGGCGAATACAACGCGCTCTCCGGCTACTACACCGTGCAGATGAACAACGCGCACGCGTGGGTCGAAGTGTATTTCTCCGGCTACGGCTGGGTGCCGTTCGACCCCACGCCCGGCTGGACGCCGTCGCCGTACACCGCGCCGGTACAGCAGTGGATTTTCTCCGGCGCGTTTGAGGGTGTGCGTGTGCCGATGGGGGAGGCGGCTGCAGCGGGCGTGGTGCTGCTCGGCGCAGTGCTGACGCCGCTGGCGATTGTGATCGCGCTCAGTGCAGCGATTGCGCTCGCGCTCTGGCTTTATCCGCGCGTGAAGCGTTGGTGGCTCCTGCGGCAGCCACCTCCTGCGCTGGAAGCCGACCCGAACCGGAAGCGCATCCTCGCCGCCTACCGCCTCGCCCAGAAACGATTGCGACGCTATCGTGTTCCGGCGGAAACACCGCACGAGTTTGCGCAACGGCACGGGAACTAAAGGGAACTCAAGGAGCTGACGGAGGCGGTCGAGAACGCGGCGAAATCGCCAACAGACCCACAGCAGTCCATGGTGGAGCAAGTACGAGTGATACAGTCGAAATAGAGAAGGCAGTG
>JBQTJD010000535.1:0-2237 GCA_052387475.1 Anaerolineales bacterium
CGCACGTCCTGCCAGTAGGTGGGATCGGCGGCGGTGGTCAATGAGGGATTAACCACGGAGGCACAGAGGCACAGAGAAGAGAAAACAACGAACTTCATTGATCGAGTACCTTTGACAGGCGCTGAATTCTTGCGCTTACAACACCGTTTATTCCATACGATCTTGTTTCACGTTTGTCAGCCTTCCAATCGATTCCACTCTTCCGTTCGAGAAAATGACCGATATTCGCAAGTCAACATAGATGGCAGCTTTCACCTCTCCATTCCCCACGGGTGCCGTCTCTCAGCTGCGCCCGTTTAAGCGGCTTTTCTAGCGAGGCGAGCGCTTGGAGCAGCCTGACCCCGCACTTGAGGTTCATTGAAAGATTCCAGCGCGGCCGCATAGGCTGCCTGCCATACGCCGCTTAGTTGCAGCACGCGGAGGTTCAGGATCGCTTGCGCTCCGGGGGCTGTCCAGCGCATGCCGCTCAGTTTCAAGCGTTGCGTGTAGACCGTCTTGCAGGCCGCTTCGGTCACGCCGCTGCCACGCGGGATGCCTTGCGCTTTGTACTCCGCGTAACGCATGTATGGCATCCGGTCGCGCAGATAACGGTAGGCCTTGCCAAAGTCGCGCCGCTTCTGGCCACGCAGTTTGTAGAGATCGCGCAACGCGGCCGCCGAGTGCAGCACTCGATTCACACCGCCCGGCTTGAGCAGCCACTTCTGCATCTTCCGCGCCCAACTCGTCGCGCGTTGTCCTTTGCCGAACAGCAACTCCGCCATCGTCCAAACACGTTCGCTGGCATGATAGTAGTCCACGACGCGAATCCATGCCAACTTCGTTCCCGTGACCGGATGCTTCATGCGCCGGAGGACTTGGTCGTAGTAGGTCGTCTCATTGTCGCCCGCGTCCGTGACGTAGCCCAGACGCGGCAACGGGCCGTCCCAACGACGCAACACTTCCTCCAGCAGGCGCGTCAGCGCGTTGCTCATCGTCTTCTGGCCAAACTCCGGCGTGTAGGCCAGGTACACCGTGCCCAGACGTTGACCACGGCGATCGAACACACTCACCGTGCCGGTGGTCGCCACCTCGAACACACTGCCGCCCTGGCAACGCGTTCCCAGCGTGATGCCATCCCGCCCCACACTCAACACCGGCTTATGCTTGCCCGTGGAAGCCGACGCTTGCTTCAGCCATTCCAGCAGCTTCTCCACTTGCGCGGCGTGCTGCACTTCCACCAGCGCCTGGGAAACGGCCGTCGTCACCTGCCGCAGCTTTTTCACTCCCCAGCACACGCCATGATCTTGCTTCAAGCGCTCCAACGTCCGGCTCTGCGTCATGCCGCCCTGGCCCAGATACCAACTGGCACGCTCCGCTAATGCCGGGGTCGCGCCTTGCACCAATCCCAAGCTGTGCGCCAACGGGAAGATCGTGGCATCACCGGTCTTGTTGGTCGGTCGATAACCGACGCGCCTCAGACGCACCTGACCAAACAACGTCCACACGTTCTGCGGCGTCTTCTCGTTGAGCCGCGTATATTCCATCCCCTCGAACCACACGTGCTTGGGCAATTCCTCCACTGCGGACTCCGCTTGATTGTAAGTCCACTGCGACACCAGCCGGCCCAGTTCTCGCCCTTTCTCCCGAAGTTGCTGCTCGAAGTGACACGCCTGCGTCGGCGTCAGCCGTTGCTGCCCAAACTCCGCGACCAGCCGACACACTTCGTCTACCACCGGCTCGATCACCTGCCGCACACCCGCTGCGCTGGCGGGGCGCGCTGCCGCTTTCTTGTCCCCCTGGAGCCGACCAAGGCTTGCAATCAACAGCCACAACTGGATAGAGTACGGCATATGGCGTCCTTTCCTTGCCTTTGGAATGTGGTAATCCCAAAAGTGGAAGGAAAGACGCCATCTAAATCAAGACCTCCTGGCAGTCACGCCCAGCGCAGCCGCACTCGCCCACGATAATTCACGTATCCAAGCGCAGCAGAGAGACTGCACCCTCTGGCGACGGCGATGCAACTGGCTAACGCCCGCCCGCTTGATGTGCAGATTGCGGCCCGCCAGGTGCAGATCGCGGCGGCGCAATTCGATCGCGCGAAATGGCAATGGGCCCCTTCCATCCTCGGTGGAGCGAACTACTTCCATCACGACGGTCCGGTGCAGAACTTCGCAGCCGAGACCGTTGTGCGCAGCCGCAGCACTTTCATGGTGGGCGGGAGCCTGAATGCGGTATTCGGCCTCAACGACGTGATCTTC
>JBQTJD010000536.1:0-5776 GCA_052387475.1 Anaerolineales bacterium
GCGCGTTGAATGGCGTCCTTCGCGCGGAAGGCGCAGCCGGCATCAATCAATAAATCTGCTTCGTCACCGATGGCGCAGCGGGCGGTCTCCACCAGCTTCACATCATTCGCCAGCGAGCGCCCCATCGGCCCCCAGCCAAACTTCACAGCGGTAAAGCCCTGAGCCACGTACTTCTGCCCAACTGCCGTCATCTCGCCCGGGTCTTCGGTGAACAACGTGGAGGCGTATACGCGAATCGTGTCGCGGTAGTTCGCGCCGAGCAGCCGCCGCACCGATTGGCCTTTGGCCTTGCCGATGAGGTCCCACAACGCCATGTCCACCGCGCTCATCGCATGCACGGCCACGCCCTGCCGGCCCATCCATTGCGTGCCAACCCGCATCGCTTCCCACAACCGCTCCACGTCAAACGGACTCTGGTTGATGAGGATGTCGCGCAGCCCGCGCGAGTGTGGCCAGGAGGCCCAGGCGTCAATCACTCCCTTCACGACCAGCGGCGCGGAGTCGGCTTCGCCGAGGCCGGTGATCCCTTCATCTGTGTGAATGCGAACGATGACATCGTCTTGAATGCCATCCGCGATGCGGGCGTTCTGGTCCGGGATACGCAGCGGGATGACTTCGACTTGATTGATCCGCATGGTTCAGAATAGGGCTTCCTGAGGCAGGCCAAGCTCGACCAATTCGCTCTCGCCTTTCAGCAAATGGTTGAGCATCTCGCGGCGCGCCAGCTCGGGGTCGTGACCGCGCAAGGCGGCAAAGATGCGCCGATGGTCGGGCATGCCGGACTCAATCTGAAACGGCTGCGCGGCGTAGCTGGTGCTAAGCACGTTGTGCAACGGGCCGATGAGCGAGTCGAGCAGGCTGGCGACCAAGGGGTTGTGCGCGGCGGCGGCGATGCTGAGATGGAAATCCACGTCGGCCTGGCTGGTGAGCTGCGGATCGGGATGGCTTGCTTCCATCGCCATCATCGCCGTCTGGATTTTTATTAGATCGTCGTCTGTTGCGCGCTGGGCGGCCAGATGCGCGAAATCCGGTTCGATGATGCGGCGCGCCTCAAAAAGCTGGAGGAAGGAAATGCCGTTGGCGCCGTGCCGGATAAAGCGATGCACGGCTTCAGAGATGGCCTTGGCGGTCGGTTGCCGGACGAAGCTGCCACTTCCGGTGCGGATGAATACCAACCCATTCTCTTTGAGGCTTTTCAGCGCTTCGCGAACGACGTTGCGGCTGACGCCGTAGGTGTTGGCCAGTTCTTGTTCCGCGGGCAGGCGAGTCTCGGGCGGATAGGATCCTTCCAAGATTAGGCGTTCGATATCCTCGGCTACCTGCTGGTAAAGGCGACGACGATAAACCTGCCGTACAGGAGTCAACCTGGGCCTCTGGATTGTGTTTGTTGGATTGTAGGGCTATTCTACAGGTTGACTGCCAGTTTAGAAATGTTCCAAGTTTGAGTCAAGAGGTTTCATTCCAGATCAACTTACTGATCGTTGTACTTTTGGCACATGGTTAAATGCGGGGCGACCGCCCCTGCTTCGCTGGGCCACGGTGCTGGATTCCCGCTTTCGCGGGAATGACAGGCTGTCCAGCGGGGCCGAGGCATTGGCTTTTGACATGAGCCATGTCCACAACGCAACGGGCGCGGAGAGTGAGTCTCCGCGCCCGCCGTTCCGTTTTCGAAAGTCAATCGTCTCTTTACCGTTGCACCACCGGCAGATACACCTTCGCTTGTGCCTCGCCAATGCCGATGGCCGTCGTCACCGGGCCGTGCGGGGTTTCATTCGCGCTCGTATTCACATCCACCAGCCAATACCACCAGTTGCCGTTGCCGGGCATATCGGCGTACGCGTAGCTTGACCCGCTTCCAAGGGCGGGCACGAACACAATCTCCGTCGCCGCGCCGAAGTCGTTGCTCGCCGCGCGATACAGCTTGAAGCCGAAGTTATCCACCTCGGCGGCGGTGGCCCATTCAAGCCTCACCGTTCCGTTGGCCACACTGCCGATGCGGAAGTACAGCAGCGTCACGGCGGTCGGCGGCACGATGGGTGAGTTGGCGTTGTCGTTGTTGTTTGCCGGTGTGGGGTCGGCGCCGCTCGTGCCGTCATCGCTGATGAGGGCGGTGTTAGTGATCTGCGTCACATTCGGGTCGATGGCCGGATCAACGCGCACGGCGAACCGCACGGAGCCGCCGGCATTGCCGCCCGCCTGGGTCCCTACGTTCAGCGTACACGTCGCGCCCGCCGCACTGCCATCGGCGCAACTCCACACATTGGGCGCGCTGCCCGCCGCATTGAAGGTGGTGTTCGCGGGCACGGTCTCGGTGATGGTGACACCTATCGCTGCGACGTTGCCAACGTTGGTGTACGTCAACGTGTAAGTCAACAGATCGCCCGGCGCAACGCCCGCTGCGCCCGCGCGTTTGCTCAACCGCAGGTCAACGCTCACCGTCAGCGTATCGGTATCCGAATCACCGTTGTCAGCGGGAGTCGGGTCCACGCCGCTTGCGCCATCATCGTTGACGATGGTGGTGTTCGTGATGGCCGTGATTCCGGCAGGCAGCGGGTTGTTCACCTGCACAGTCACGCTACGGGTTGTGCTCGCGCCGCCGCCGTTGAGGGTGAACGCTGGCCACATCACTACGCCCGCCACATGCGCGCCGCTGTTGCTGGCGCTGACGAAACTGACATTCGTGGGCAGCGTGTCGGTGATGCGGACTCCGGTTGCAGCCACGTTCCCTACATTCGTGACCACCAGCGTGTACGTCAGCGTTTGGCCCGGTGTGACGACGGACTGACCGTCATCTTTGCTCAACTGCAAATCCACCGTGCCGCTCACCGGTGTCGTCTCGCTATCGCCGTTATCGCCCGGCGTCGGGTCGGGGCCGCCCGCGCCGTCGTCGGTCACCGAGGCGGTGTTGGTGATCGTCGTCACCGTAGCGGCGAGCGGATCACCCACTTGCATAATGAGCGTGCGCGCCACACTTGCGCCGCCGGCCAGCGAGAACACCGGCCAGCTCACCACGCCGCCGCTCTCCGCGCCGCCGTTGCTCGCTGAGACAAAGCTTGTGTTCGCAGGCACGCTATCGGTGATGAGGACGCCGGTGGCAGTGAGGCTGCCGGTGTTCGTCACGGTGAGCGTGTAGGTGATCGTGCCGCCGGGTGTGGTGGCGATTCCATTATCGGTTTTGTCGAGTTGCAAATCCACGCCCGTCACAGTCACCGTGCGGCTTGTGTTTGTGACATAGTCGTTCACGCCGCCCGTTCCGGTACGTTCTTCGGGGTCGCCGCCGGGCAGCGACGTCCATGTCGTGTTCACCGTGTTCGTCAGCGCCGTGCCGAAGTTCACGGCGGGTGGGCTGCCAACAGTAGCGCGATACGTGATCGTGGAGCCGTTGCCGAGCGCGATACTCGGGACGCTCACTACAAGCGACCCGGCGGATTCCGTCACCGTGCCGACGGGCGCGACGCTGGCGGAACCGTTGACGAGCGTCAGCCCGCCGGGCAGTATATCGGTGAGGGTGAGGTCGAGCGCATCGGCGGTGCTGCCCGCCGCGTGTGTGAGCGTGAGGGTGTAAGTCAGCACTTGCCCGAATGCCGGCGTTGTATCGTCCACGGCTTTGCTCACTGTCAATACCGGCTCGCGCACGGTGGCGTTGACGGTGTTCGATGTTTGCGCCCCGCCGCCCGCGTTCAGCGTGGCCGAGTTCGGCAGCACGGTAGCGTTTTGATTTCCGGCCACATTGAGCACTTGCACTCGCACTCGCAGGCTGAAGCGGTCATTATTCGAATCGTTATCCGCCGTGACAGTGATAGGGCTGGCGAAGGTGAACGTCACATCGTCGCCGCTGCCGCCCGCCGAAGCAATGACGGGTTCCCCCACACCCACCACTCCGCCGAAGCCGGTCAGGTCGAGGACGCCACTCCCGCTCACGAACGCGAGGCCGCTAGGCAACGCATCCGTCACCACCAACGTGGGCGTCGTGCCCTCGGGCAGCGAAATCATCAGCGAATAGCTGATGATTTCGCCGATGACGACGTTGCTGCCCGCGGTGTGCGCGGCGCTTGTGCCAATGAAGGCTTTCGTGATAGTGGGATTTGGCACGCTGACCGAAGCCGGGTCGCTGGTGCGATGGTCGTTGAGGCCGCCGTTACCGTTGCGCTCGCCATCGGTGTCACCGGAGTTACCGGGCGTGACGCTGCCGGTGGGATTGCTGATCGTGCCGGTGATGGGCAGGCTCGTCCATTGCATGTTCGCCGTATTGGTCATCACCTGCCCGGGCGTGACGCTGTCACTCAACACCACGTTGAAGATCAGCGCGCCCGTGTCGCCGACAGCGAGTTGCGCCCATGTGGCGGTGATCGTGCCGCCAGCCTCGACCAGCGTATCGGGCACGCTGGGGCCGATGGCGGCCAGCGTGCCGCTGACGAGGGTCATGTTCGCCGGGAGCACATCGGTCAGCACCACATCGAACGCCGTCGCGTTGCCCGGCGCGGTGTTGGTGTATTCGATGAGGAAGCCGATCGTGTCGCCGGCATCGCCGCTCGACGTGAGGGCTTGTTTGCTTAGTGTGAGAGTCGGCTCCACGACCGCCACCGTCAATGGGGGCGACGTTGCAACGTCGCCCCCATTGTCGCGCACGGGGACGGGGTTGGTCAGCACCGCGCCGGTTTGGTTGCCGGCCACGTTCTCAGTCAGCGCGTTGAACTCGACCACGACGAATTCCTGATCGGCGTCGTTGTCGGTGTTGGTCGCATCGCCGAGGCTGAAGGTCGGATCAACGCCGGAGCCGAACGGCCCGCCGCCGATGGCGCTGCCGGGCAGCGCGAACGTGGGCGTGACCACGACGCTGCCGGTGATGAGCGGCGCAGTACCGAGCGTTGATGAACTGATGCAACTCGCGCCGTTGTTGCAGATGAAGGCCACCGTCGCCGTGCCGTCGTCGAGGAAGCGTAGACCGGTGGGCAAATTATCGCGCAGTTGCAGATTGAGCGCCGTGCTTTCGGGCAGCGCCACCGCCAGCCGGTAGCGCGTGATCTCGCCGATGGCGACGTTGCTGCCGATGGTGTGCGCTTCGCTGGTGACGGTGAGCGACTTCACCGGTGTGACGGTGATCGTCACGGTGGCCGGGTCAGCAACGCGATGGTCGTTGTGCGTTGGCGAGCCGGAGCCAGCGCGCTCGCCGTTCGTCGCGCCGCTGCCGCCGGGAGTATCACTGCCCGTGGGATTGCCGACCGTGCCCGTAAGGGGCAAGCTCGTATACAGCGCCGTCGCGGTGTTGGTAATCACCTGCCCCGAACTAACGGCGGTATCCACCATGGCCGTATAGTCGAGGATGACTGAGCCGCCCGGCGGTAGGGTGCTGAGGGTGAGGGTGATGGTGTTGCCGGCGGAGGCGTCCGTGACGCCGACAGCGCCTCCAGCCAGCGTCACCGTCACCGACCCCAGGTTGAGGTTCATCAACACCGGCAGCGCATCGGTGATGACGGTCTCGAAAGCGGTGCTGTTGTTCGCGCCATTGGCGTTGGTGAGGGTGATCCGGTACGCGACTGTGTCGCCCGCATCCGCCGAGGTGGGCGAAGCGGTTTTATTGATCGTCAGCGCCGGCTCGGCGATGGTGACCCGCGCGTTGCCCGAGGTCACCGGGCTATTGCTGCCGACCCGCACCGAAAAGGCGTTGTCGCGGTTGTCGCCCGCATCGTTGCTCCCGGTCGCCGAGTTGTCGGCCAGCGCGTTGAAGCGGATGATGGCGTACTCGTTGTCGGCGTCGCTATCGCTGTTGAGCAAC
>JBQTJD010000537.1:0-1590 GCA_052387475.1 Anaerolineales bacterium
TGCAGAGTGGCGGTCACGGCCAGCAATCCAACGCTCCACACAATGCCGATCACGGCGAAGCGCCGGGCCTCGGTGTTCCGCCACAACCGCCACACGCCGCACAACGCCCAGATTTGCAGAAGCGGAAAGACATGCCAGCGCCCATCCGCTGTGATGCCGCCAATCAAACGGATGAGCAATTCGACAAAGGTCTGCCCCGTAAGTTGAAGGGCCACAAATGGAAATACGGGTTGCAGCGTGAACCACGATTTGGCAAGGAAGCCGGTGGCGCTTGGGCTGCCGGTGACTGTCCAGTTGAGGAGCGGCTGAACCAGCGCCGCCCCGAGCGGAAGGAGATTGAGCCAGGCCCGATGTTTCGAGTTCGGCGTTCTTTCGAATAGCAATGCGAGGGCGAGCAGCGCCGCTTCCGGGCGGGTGAGTGCGGCGAGGCCGGCGGCAAAGCTGGTGGCAGTTAATCGTAAACCATCTTTGTTTGCAATTACCGCCCACAGCGCGACGGTGATGAACAGAATCAGCCAACCGGTCTCCATGCCGCTGAAGAACGCCCACGCCATCCAACCGCTGCCGGCAAACCACAGCCCGGCCAGCGCCCCCGTGCTCGGCGCATCCACACCCACGCGCGCGGCCAGCCGTCGCGCGGCATCGGCCACAAACGCGCTTGTGATGGTGAACGCCACTGCCCCGACGCCAAGTACGACTAACGGCATGGCCTCGCGGCTGAGGCCCAATGCGAACCCGAATGCCAGCATCAGCATGTACCACAAGCTGGTCGCGCCGGTAGTCGGCGGGTCGCTCGGATTGTATTGCAGCGTCTGGCCGTGCGCGGCCTGCCACCCGTATTGCAGATGGATGTAAGCGTCGTCGAGCGGCAGTTCCGCCATTGGGTTGTGGCTGAGGAACCAAAGACCGACGAGTGCGGCCAGACCCGCCGCCGCCCATGCTGGCAAGGCCCAATGGTGAAGTGCAGAGTGCGCCCGCTGGATCACGAGCTACATTGTAGGCGAGGTGATGAGAGCGGTGGCGATGTAGTTGAGCTGTGGCTTATCAATCGCGCCTGACGCGTAAAATTGGGCGGTGATTCCATTAACACGAACAATATAGCAAAGGGCAGCCAATGTTCACTATTTCTTCTTCCCTTTTGCTTCTGCTCTTTCCAAATTTTCCTTTACTCTGAACTTCACGATTTTGCTGATCAAGGCATAAGGAATGGGTTTATCGAGTGGAAACTTCAAGTTACCCTTTGGTCCTTCATAAACTGATATCTCATTCTTGAATTTCTTATCCCCTGTTGCCGGAGGATAAAACCCGATATGCTTTTTGAAAGCAGCAAAATAAACCAAATTACCTTTCAGAGTGAAGGTCGGCATTTGATATTTAATTGCTTCTTCTGCGTCCGGTGCCGCTTTTCTAATCGTCAGCCTTATCTTTTTTAGAATCCCTTGAACATCATTTGGAAAGCCCGCAATATATTCATCTATAGTTTTGGGTGTTGTTTGATTAGTTCCCATAGTATCTCCTTCGTAAAAACCTGAAGCCATTCTGAACCGCCCCCCAACGTTCCGCGTAACCCGCGTTGCCGAAGCGCAGCGG
>JBQTJD010000538.1:0-5148 GCA_052387475.1 Anaerolineales bacterium
CCCTCATGATTCTAATGGCCACAGGTCTGACGCGCACCAGGGTAGCTGGTCGGCTTTCCGATAGGATTGCAATCCAGCTTGGGTTGCCGGCGGACGTCCGTGATGTGTGGGTCAGTTCAAACCGGGGCTTTCATTTGAGTACGAGTCGGCGTAATCTACGATTGGCACGGTGGTGTGTCGATAATATGAGCGCTGTCATTGAAAGCGCAACTCATCTCCACCGATCTCAAGATAGCGCCTCAATTTTCGGCCTCATGGCGATGGTCACGGAGGACAGAGGACTCTACATTGCGATCAAACACGTCGCACTAGATCGCTCCAAGAGCCATAAGGACGAGCTGTGGATTCAGACTCTATTCCCTTTGGGTAAAGCTAGTTGGAAGCGCTACTTGAGAAAGCCAGATGTCACTGAAGTGGCGGCCTAAAATCATGTACGGCCGACCGCGCTATGCGCGTGACTCGCGGCGGTTCATGCGGTTCAAAGTCATCTCACTCATGTAGGCTCTTCCGATGCGCCGTGCGGCGGCTGACGTACGCGTTACGTGCAAATCATGTCCCGTTCCTACCGCTACCTCGACCTCATCACCGCCTTCTTCGTCGCAGTACTCATTCTCTCCAATGTGGCTTCGACAAAGATCGTTGAGTTGGGGCCGTTCACCTTTGACGGCGGCACGCTGCTGTTCCCGCTGGCCTACATCTTTGGCGATGTGCTGACCGAGGTGTATGGCTACGCCCGCAGTCGCCGCGTGATTTGGACCGGCTTCGCCTGTCTCGGGCTGATGGTGGTGACGCTGTTCGTCGTGGATGCGCTGCCGCCGCAGAACGAAGCGTTCACGGCCATCCTCGGGCAGGCGCCGCGCATCGCGCTCGGCAGCCTCATCGCTTACTGGGCCGGCGAGTTCACCAACTCCGTCATCCTCGCCAAGCTCAAAGTCCGCACACGGGGCCGCTGGCTATGGTCGCGCACCATCAGTTCCACGCTCGTCGGTCAGTTGGTGGACACGGTGGTGTTTTTGCTCATCGCCTTCTACGGCGTGTTCCCCAACGACGTGCTGTGGGCGATCTTCGTCTCCAACTACATCTTCAAGTGCGGGGTCGAGATCGTATTGACGCCCCTCACCTATCAGGTCGTCAACACCCTCAAAGGCGCCGAACGCGAAGACGTATTCGACCGCGATACTAACTTCAATCCGCTCGTCTTGAGCTAAGGCACAATTCACAATGCTCAGTTCTCAATGTGCATTGTGAATTGTGAACTGTGCATTGACCGACTCGCACCCAACCCCGTACCGATCCGGCTTTGTCGCCGTCGTGGGCCGTCCCAACGTAGGCAAGTCATCGCTGATGAACGCCTTCCTCGGCCAGAAGATCGCCATCGTCTCGGCCAAGCCGCAGACCACGCGCCATACCCAACTCGGCATCCTCACCGAGCCGGGCTATCAACTCATCTTTGTGGACACGCCCGGAATGCATGCGCCGCGCAACAAACTCGGCGAGTATATGGTCGAGACCACCGTGCGCGCCATGCTTGATGCCGACGCCATCCTCTTCATCGTAGATGCCAGCGCCCCACCCTCACCGGAAGATGCACGGCTGGCCGAGCAGATCCGCAACCGAGCCGGGGTCGCGCCGGTGCTGCTGGCGTTGAACAAGAGTGATTTGCTCAAGCCCGCCAATGTGCGCCCGAACACGGATGGGTACCGCGCGTTAGTGCCCGAGGCTAAGTGGATGATGATTTCCGCGACGCGCGGCGACAACCTCGAGGCCCTGCGGCAAATGTTGGTGGAGGCGTTGCCCGAAGGCGAGGTGTTGTATCCAGAAGATGAAGTGACGCAGACGCACCTGCGCGACATCGCCGCCGAGTTGATCCGCGAAGCCGCCCTCAACGCGCTGGAACAGGAAGTGCCGCACGGCATCGCCGTCGAGATCGAGTCGTTCGACGATACGCGGCCCAATATCATCCACCTGAGCGCCATCGTGTACATCGAGCGCGAGAGCCACAAAGCCATCGTCATCGGCAAGGGCGGCAACAAGTTGAAAGAAATCGGCACCCAAGCGCGCCAATCCATCGAAGACCTGTTGCAACAAAAAGTGTTTCTCGAACTGCACGTGAAGGTGCGCGCCGATTGGCGCAAGAGTGACCGCGAGGTGAAGCGGCTGGGCTACAACGTAAAACGTGAAACGTGATGCGTGAAAGTCGCTTCGCTTAGCACATTTCACGCATCACGAAACCCGATGACCCAAAACTTGGATTTCCCTTTCGCCGGCCGCTACGGCTCCGACGAGATGCGCGCGTTGTGGGCCGACGATCACAAGCGCAAGACGTGGCGGCGCATCTGGGTGGCGCTGGCCGAGGCGCAGGCCGACGCCGGGCTGGTGACCCAGGAGCAGGCCGCCGACGTGCGCAAACACGCGGAGCGGCTCAACACCAAACGCGCACTCGAAATCGAAAAGGAGATCGGGCACGACGTGATGGCGGAGGTGAAAGCCTTTGCCGAGCAATGCCCGGTCGGGGGCGGCATCATCCACACCGGAGCCACCAGCGCCGACATCACCGACAACGCCGACGTGCTGCGCCAACGCGACGGGCTGACGCAATTACGCGAAAAAACTTCGCAATTGCTTTCAGCGTTCGCCGACCAAATCCACACCCACCGCGCCATCGCCTGCATGGCCTACACCCATCTGCAACCGGCCGAGCCGACGACCATCGGCTACCGGCTAGCCATGTATGCCCAAGACTTGTTGCTGCATCTCGGTTCGCTCGACGTGTTGATTGCAGGCTTGCGCGGCAAGGGATTGAAAGGCGCGGTCGGCACGCAAGCGTCGTATCAGGAATTGCTGAATGGCAGCGGCATGCCGCCGGCCGAACTCGAGGCGCGCGTGATGACGAAGCTCGACCTCGCCGCATTCCCGATTGCCACGCAGACCTATCCGCGCACGCAGGATTATCAATTGCTGGCGACACTGGCCGGGCTGGCGGCCTCACTGCACAAGTTCGCCTTTGATCTGCGCGTGTTGCAGTCGGCGGGCTTTGGTGAACTGGCCGAGCCGTTCGGCGAGAAGCAGGTCGGGAGCAGCGCAATGCCGTTCAAGCGCAACCCCATCCACGCCGAGAAGATTTGCTCGCTCGCCCGCTACGTCGCCGCGCTGCCGGCGGTCGCCTGGAACAACGCTGCCGAGTCGCTGCTCGAACGCACACTCGATGACTCGGCCAACCGGCGCGTGTTTTTTCCGGAAGCCTTCCTCGCGCTGGATGAGATGCTGCTGACGGCGCTGAAGATTGTACGCGGGCTGAAGGTCAACGTCGTGGCTTGCGCTGCGAATCTGGAAAAGTTCGGGCCGTTCGCTGCGACTGAGCGCGTGTTGATGGCGCTGGTGCGCGCCGGGGCCAGCCGCCAGCACATGCACGAGAAGCTACGCGACCACAGTCTGCGGGCGTGGGACGTGATCGCCAAAGGCAAACCCAATCCTCTCGCGCACAACCTCGCCGCCGATACGGAGCTATTGCACTACCTGCAACCCGCGCGCCTGACCGAGTTGATGAAAGCCGAAGACTACGTCGGTACCGCCGTGGAGCGTGCCGAGGCGCTGGCGGGGGAGATACGGCGCGTGTTGGGTGGTGAATAATTCAACTTACGCACAGACTCTACTCAAGTCATCTTTTCGGCATAGTCATACCCGCGAAGCTTGTCCCCATGCAAATGGGGAGCGGGTATCCATGTCGTTGGCCTTGGACTCCCGCTTTCGCGGGAGTGACAACAACGCAACGCCGCTAGCATCCATTGGGACTATATCGTAGAGACGCGTCGTGATGAGTCTCTACGATTCTATATGTAGCCTATGCTCCCCGACACCGCCCTCCCCTTCCGCGTTTCAATTGACTTTGCTGCCAGAGTCGCCGCCGAACTCTATGGCCTGCGCGCCACCGCCCACTCGCTGCCCGGCGAGTACGATGACAACTTTCATCTCATCACCGAGAACGGCGGGCAATACGTGCTCAAAATCATGCACCCCACCCGTGAGCGTGGCTTCGTGGAGATGCAGTGCGCGGCGCTGCAACATCTCGCCGCGCGCGAGCCGGAACTGAGCCTGCCGCGCGTGTGCACGATGCAGAACGGCGAGACCATCGCTATCGTTGCCGATCCGGACGGCGTGCCACGGCTTGGGTGGATGCTGACCTATGTGCCGGGCCGATTGTTTGCCGAGACCCGGCCACACGCGCCGGAGTTGCTGACCAGTCTCGGTGAAATGTTGGGTCGCATCTCACACGGTCTCGCAGACTTCACTCACCCCGCCGCGCACCGTGAGCTGAAATGGGACTCAGCCCGCGCGGGTTGGATTCGAGAATACATCCACCACATCGGCGATCCGGCGCGGCGCAACATCGTTGAGCAGTTCATGGCGTTGTACGACGCCGAGGTGTTGCCGGCGTTGCCTCATCTACGCCGCAGTGTCATTTACGGCGACGCGAACGATTACAACGTGCTGACAGCGACTGAACGCGGGCAACTGCCGAGGGTGGTAAGCGTCATTGATTTCGGCGACATGCTGCACACCATCACTGTGGCCGAGGCGGCGATTGCGGCGGCGTATGCGTTACTCGACAAAAGCGACCCGCTGGCCGCCGCTGCGAACGTCGTCGCCGGTTACCACCGCACCTTCCCGTTTACCGAAACCGAAATCGCCCTACTCTTCCCCCTCATCACTACGCGGCTGTGCGTGAGCGTCGTCAATTCCGCGCAACGCAAAACGCTCGCACCAGACGATGTCTACATCACCATCAGCGAACGACCGGCGTGGGCGGCGCTCGAAAAACTCGCCGCCATCCCGCCACGTCTTGCGCACTACACATTTCGCGCAGCATGCGGTCTCGCACCCGTGCCGCACGGCGCGAGTGTGGTGGAGTGGTTACGGTCAAACGCGACATCTTTCGCGCCAATGGTGGATCTAGATTTGGGCTCGGCGCTGGTGTTCGATTTGAGTGTGGGCAGTCTGCGCTTCGGCGCTGACCCAGCTGAACTGAACACTGAGGCGCTGACGGAAACGTTGTTCGACGACCTGCGCGCCGCTGGCACAACCGTCGGCATCGGACGTTACGACGAAGCGCGGCTGATTTACACCGAGCCGATGTTCGCCGCCGGCCCC